>CAJMPC010000001.1:0-41666 GCA_905215245.1 uncultured bacterium
ATGACATCCTAGAAAACCACGATGTGCAGAAAGTGGAGAAGGGTGCGGGGCAGTTAAAACATAATGACGATTGCGATCAATAAATTGTCCTTTTTTCTGTGCATGACTTCCCCAAAGTAAAAATACTATTTTTTCACGGTGCTCATTGAGTGCTGCAATTACTTGGTCTGTGAAGATTTCCCAACCAAATTTAGCGTGTGAATGTGCCATGCCGCGCTCTACAGTTAGTACGGTGTTAAGCAGTAGTACACCTTGCTCCGCCCATTTCACCAAGTAGCCATGATTTGGCATTTGAAAACCAGGAATATCGTTAGCCAATTCTTTATACATATTCAGTAGAGAAGGGGGAATAGCAACCTCAGGTTTTACCGAAAAAGCTAAGCCGTGTGCTTGATTTGGGCCATGGTAGGGATCCTGTCCTAAAATGACGACTTTCACCTCATCAAACGCCGTATATTTAAAGGCATTAAATACTTCGTCTTGCGGTGGGTAAATGGTTTTCCCCGCGAGTCGCTCTTGATGAACTTGTTGTAGAATGTGTTTAAAGTAAGGTTTTTCTTTCTCTTGACCGATAACATCTGTCCAGGTTTTCATTCTGTATTTCCTTATTGGATAAGCTTGGGCATATTATAAATGAAATTGCCTAGAAAGGCTTTATCTGTGAGTCGTGTTAATATTTTGTTAATTTTAAATGTATATTGAAGCCTTGTTACACCTAAAATCTTAATCTAGATCAATTTTTTAAAAATGCTCGAAAAAAAGAATCTGTTTTAGATCAAAATTAATTGAATTCTTCAAATAGTTTGATAAAATTTGCACAGTTTAATAAATATACAACCGCCAAATTAGGAGGCACTTTATGATCAAAGGTATTCAAATTACTCAAGCAGCAAATGACAATCTTTTAAACTCATTCTGGTTATTAGACAGCGAAAAAAATGAAGCTCGTTGTTTATGTGCAAAAGCTGAATTCGCAGAAGACCAAGTAGTAGCAGTGAGCGAATTAGGCCAAATCGAATACCGTGAATTACCGGTAAACGTAGCACCAACTGTTAAAGTTGAAGGTGGTCAACACTTAAACGTAAACGTATTACGTCGTGAAACTTTAGAAGATGCAGTAAACAACCCGGATAAATACCCTCAATTAACTATCCGTGTTTCTGGTTACGCAGTACGTTTCAACTCTTTAACACCAGAACAACAACGCGACGTTATTACTCGTACTTTCACTGAAAGCCTATAATTTCAGTTTGAATTAAAAAAGAAACCCCGAAGTAATTCGGGGTTTTGTTTTATGTAAAAGGTTTGAAAATTTGACCGCACTTTCGCTTTATTTTGTGTAAAATACCTAATGTTTTTACACAAAGAGGTATTTATGAGAAAGTTATTTTTTAGTGGTCTAGTCCTTGCCTTAGTAGGTTGTTCATCAACTCCATCAAACCTAACGAAACAAGATTTTGTGGGAGATTGGTCTTGCTCAATCAAATATGAAGATATTGGAGTGGGAACTATTGATTTAATTTATCTTAAATCAGACGGTTCTCTTAAAGATGAGAATTTCATTTTTGATCATAGCTTAAGTAGATATGCTGAATTACCAATTAAAGACTATTTCTCTTCACCGTTAAAATATTTAACTATTGCTAATGGTAGTTGGAGTTTTAATAATAATTATTTGGTATACAAATTAAAAAAACAAAGTGCACAACGTTTAATTTATCCTGATACATTTGAGAAAATACAACAGACAAAGAGCTTTAAGAATATTGAGAAAAGTGCTTTTAACATTTATTCAAACAATATTGGTAAAGAGGATACTATCGAGTTGAAGGTGACTAAATTCTCAAGAGATAGATTCACGGTAGTTCAGCCTCTTACTAAAACATACGAAGGCGAGTGTGTACGTAAAGATAAGGCTGAGAATAAATTTAATGGTTTTTTAGAAGCACTTAAAGAAATATTTAAAGTTAAGTAATGTAAAAGCCTCTTATTAAGAGGCTTTTACATATTAATATTTAGTTTATTATTGTTTTTTTTAATTTTTCTGCATTTCGATGAGTGCATTTTCTTTTTCTCCAAATTTTTTCCCAGCATATTGGCAAACTTTTGCTGATATGAGAGATAAAGGAGTGGTATTTTGCATTTCTATTTTTTGTGCTTTTTCGGGGATGTCAAAAAGTTTTTCACCTTGAGCAAAGAACTGAGTATATACTTCAAACTGATTGTTTGCGCTGAGTATAGCCGTCTTATCTGCACAATTTACCGTTGTTAGTTTTTTCATCGACGTGCCTTTTAGAGCTCGATCAGATGAGCTTATATTAGTTATTAAATAGTACGACAGCTCATTGGAGTTATCAGAATTAACACGGATGCTTGATTTATCTAGATAAAGAGGATCTTGACCATTTAGGACTTTTAAGTATCTATCTTGTTGCGGTAGTTCTTGATTTGGTAATAGTTTTAGTTGTGAACAACCAATACAAAACAAGCTGATTAATGTGATAGTTACAAATCTTTTCATAGGATTCCCTAGGGATATTGGTATTGATTGAGCCATATTGGGGATTATAGCATTAATTTTTAAATAAAAAACTCACCATATACATCCTTTTATTTTCTAGCGATTTCCACGCTTTTCAGGTACAATCCGCCAGTTAAATTTAATGATTTTTGAGAAAACTAATCTATTTATGAAGAATATTCGCAACTTTTCTATTATTGCCCATATTGACCACGGTAAATCGACCCTTTCTGACCGATTAATTCAGACCTGTGGGGGGCTTTCGGATCGTGAAATGGAAGCGCAGGTATTGGATTCCATGGATCTTGAGCGTGAACGCGGCATTACCATTAAAGCCCAAAGTGTAACCTTAAATTATCAAGCGAAAGATGGTGAAACTTACCAATTAAACTTTATCGATACACCAGGACACGTGGACTTCTCTTATGAAGTATCACGCTCTCTTGCAGCTTGTGAAGGGGCATTGTTAGTTGTGGATGCAGGACAGGGCGTAGAAGCACAAACCTTGGCAAACTGCTACACCGCCATTGAAATGGATTTAGAAGTTGTGCCGATTTTAAATAAAATCGACTTACCGGCAGCAGATCCTGAGCGTGTTGCAGAAGAAATTGAAGATATCGTTGGTATTGATGCGATGGAAGCGGTACGTTGTTCGGCGAAAACCGGTGTGGGTATTGAAGATGTATTAGAAGAAATTGTTGCGAAAATTCCTGCGCCAGAAGGTGATCCTGATGCGCCGTTACAAGCATTGATTATTGACTCTTGGTTCGATAACTATTTAGGTGTGGTGTCATTGGTTCGTATTAAGAATGGTGTGTTGCGTAAAGGTGACAAAATCAAAGTAATGTCCACCGGGCAAGCTTACAACGTCGATCGTCTAGGTATTTTCACGCCAAAACAAGTGGATACGACTGTATTAAATACCGGCGAAGTAGGTTGGGTTGTTTGTGCGATTAAAGATATTTTAGGGGCACCAGTAGGGGATACCTTAACGCATCAACACAATCCAGCAAGCCATGTATTGCCAGGTTTTAAGAAAGTAAAACCGCAGGTTTATGCTGGTTTATTCCCTGTTAGCTCTGACGATTATGAAGCTTTCCGTGATGCGTTAGGTAAATTAAGCCTAAACGATGCATCACTTTTCTATGAGCCAGAAAACTCAACGGCTTTAGGTTTTGGTTTCCGTTGTGGCTTCTTGGGGCTTTTACACATGGAGATCATTCAAGAGCGTTTAGAACGTGAATACGATCTTGATTTGATTACCACAGCACCAACTGTAATTTATGAAGTTGAAATGACCAATGGTGAAGTGGTTTATGTGGATAGTCCATCAAAACTGCCACCATTAAATAATATTGCGGAAATTCGTGAGCCAATTGCAGAGTGTAATATGCTCGTGCCACAGGAATTCTTAGGTAACGTGATTACCCTTTGTGTGGAAAAACGTGGTGTACAAACTAATATGGTATATCACGGTAACCAAATTGCGTTAACTTATGAAATCCCAATGGGCGAAGTAGTCTTAGATTTCTTCGATCGTTTGAAATCAACATCGCGTGGTTATGCGTCTTTGGATTATGGTTTCAAACGTTTCCAAGCAGCGGACATGGTGCGCGTGGATATCATGATCAACGGTGATCGTGTTGATGCGTTAGCATTAATTGTTCATAAAGATAATGCACCTTACCGTGGCCGTGAATTAGTTGAAAAAATGCGTGAACTGATTCCACGTCAACAATTTGATATCGCGATCCAAGCCGCGATTGGCAACCACATTATTGCGCGTTCAACGGTAAAACAATTGCGTAAAAACGTATTAGCAAAATGTTATGGTGGTGACGTGAGCCGTAAGAAAAAACTCTTACAGAAACAGAAAGAAGGTAAAAAACGAATGAAATCTTTAGGTAACGTGGAAGTACCGCAAGAAGCGTTTTTAGCGATCTTACATGTTGGTAAAGATAAATAGGAAAGTAGAGCAATGTCGAATGTATTTTTTATTCTGTTGTTAGCCGTAGGCTTTGCTGGTTGGAAAGCGTTAGATTATTTCCAACTGCCTAACACATTCAGTATTTTATTGCTGATTTTAACCGCACTTTCCGGCATTTTATGGTGTTATCACCGCTTTGCCGTGATGCCAAGACGTCGTCGTCAAATCGCACGCGCAGAACAACGCTCAGGCAAAGCATTAACGGATGAAGAAAAAGCGAAAATTGAGCCTATTTCAGAAGGCTCAGAATTTATTTCTTCGCTTTTCCCTGTGTTATCCGTGGTATTCCTTGTGCGTTCATTTATTTTTGAGCCATTTCAAATTCCATCTGGATCAATGGAAGCGACCTTGCGCGTAGGGGATTTCCTCGTCGTGAACAAATATACTTATGGCATTAAAGATCCTATTTTCCAAAATACGATTATTGAAGGTAACAAACCAGAACGTGGTGATGTAATTGTGTTTAAAGCACCGGAGCAAGCGTTACTTCGTACAAGTTTAGGGGCAACACGAGCGGCTTATGCTGAAAATCTTGCGTTAACATCTAAAAACAATATGTCTGGTGTAGATTACATTAAACGTATTATAGGGAAAGGCGGTGACCGCATTATCCTTGATGTTGAAAAAAGTGCTTTAACACTGGTTTATGGCAAAGATGGCAAACCTTGCGAAGTAGATTGCCAAACTAAAGCGTTTGAATATAAACAAGAACCCACAAATCCAGCATTCCCAACGCAAGTGGAATATTTGGAAATCGGTGACGTGACACACAGTATTTTAGTGGAGCCAATGCGCCGTTATTCGGGGATTGAATTCTATCCACAAGAAGGCTTACCTACTGCTGAATGGATTGTGCCTGAAGGGCAATATTTTGTGATGGGGGATAACCGTGATCATAGTGATGACAGCCGTTTTTGGGGATTTGTACCAGAAAAAAATATCGTGGGTAAAGCCACTTATATTTGGATGAGTTTAGAAAAAGAACCAAATGAGTGGCCTACAGGCTTCCGTTTAGACCGTTTCTTTACAAAAATTAATTAATATGAATCATTTAGATCGTCTAGAACGAAAAATTGGTTATCAATTTTCCGATCTAAAAAATTTAAAATTGGCACTGACACACCGCAGTGCCTCCACTCAACATAATGAACGCCTAGAATTTCTAGGTGATTCGATTCTCAATTATGTCATCGCGGATGCGCTTTATCATCAATTCCCTCGTTGTAATGAAGGTGAACTTAGCAGAATGCGTGCCACATTAGTTCGTGAGCCAACCCTGGCGATGATTGCCCGCAATTTTGAGCTTGGGGATTATATGTCCTTAGGTTCTGGTGAATTGAAAAGTGGTGGCTTTCGTCGTGAATCGATTTTGGCGGATTGTGTTGAAGCAGTAATTGGCGCAATGGCATTAGATTCAAGCTTTGATAAAGCGGCAGATATTGTGCGTAGCTGGTATAAAACGTTACTCGCCGAAATTAAACCGGGTGATAACCAAAAAGATGCCAAAACGCGCTTGCAAGAGTATTTACAAGGTAAGCATTTTGCCTTACCAACCTATGAAGTAATAAAAATTGAAGGCGAAGCCCATTGCCAAACCTTCACCGTAGAATGTACAGTAAAAAATGTACCCAATATTGACCGCACTTTTATTGCGAAAGGTTCTAGCCGCCGTAAAGCAGAACAAGCGGCCGCAGAACAAATCTTAAAAACATTGGAAATTAAATGACCGAATTAAATCAAGAACAAGAGACCTATTGTGGCTTTATCGCTATAGTAGGTCGCCCAAATGTAGGGAAATCCACCCTGTTAAATAAAATTTTAGGACAAAAAATTTCGATTACATCTCGCAAGGCGCAAACTACACGTCATCGTATTGTGGGAATTAAAACGGAAGGTATCTACCAAGAAATTTACGTAGATACGCCGGGGCTTCATATCGAAGAAAAACGCGCGATTAACCGTTTAATGAACCGTGCAGCAAGCTCGGCAATCGGGGATGTAGATCTCATTATTTTCGTCGTGGATGGTACACATTGGAATGCCGATGATGAAATGGTGTTAAACAAATTACGTAATGCGAAAGCACCTGTCGTACTCGCCATCAACAAAGTTGATAATATTAAGAATAAAGATGATTTATTGCCATTTATTACAGATTTAGGCAGCAAGTTTAACTTTGCTCACATTGTGCCGATTTCTGCACAACGTGGTAATAATGTCCATCAATTAGAGAAAATTGTTCGTCAATCATTACGTAAAGGCGTTCATCACTTCCCTGAAGATTATGTAACGGATCGTTCACAGCGTTTTATGGCATCAGAAATTATTCGTGAAAAATTAATGCGTTTCACAGGGGAAGAGCTACCTTATTCGGTAACGGTTGAAATTGAACAATTTAAAGTAAATGAGCGTGGTACTTATGAAATCAATGGCTTGATTTTAGTTGAGCGTGAAGGCCAAAAGAAAATGGTGATCGGTGCTCAAGGGCAAAAAATTAAAACCATTGGTATGGAAGCGCGTGCTGACATGGAACGCTTATTTGATAATAAAGTACACCTTGAACTTTGGGTAAAAGTGAAGTCCGGTTGGGCGGATGATGAACGTGCCTTAAGAAGTTTAGGTTATATGGATGAATAAAAAACTTGAGTAATACTCTATACCGTCCTATTATTGGAAACATATTTATGTTTTTTAATAAAAACAAGGAGATGGTAGATGAGTATCTATGCCTTAAAACCCAAATTTCAGAATTTACTTCGACCTTTAGTTAGGCAATTAGCGGCAAAAGGCGTAACGGCAAATCAAGTTACGCTAATTGCCTGCTTACTTTCTATTTTACTCGGTGTGGTTCTCGCACTATTTCCGACATTTTCTTCTCTTTTCTTCCTTATCCCTATTTGGTTGTTTTTGCGTATGGCGTTGAATGCCATTGATGGCATGCTCGCACGTGAATTTAATCAAAAAAGTCGATTAGGCGGCTATCTTAATGAGATCACTGATGTCGTCTCTGATGCAGCACTTTACCTTCCTTTTGCTTTTGTCGCGCCTTTTGATGGTATTCAAATCTCAAGTATTATTTGGCTTGCCGCGTTGAGTGAGTTATGTGGCATTTTAGGGCAAGTTCAAGGCAAAACGCGTCGTTATGATGGCCCAATGGGTAAAAGTGATCGTGCATTCGTATTTGGTGTGCTCGGTTTACTCTATGCAGTGAATGGTAGCTTGCATTCACTTTTCTGGTGGGTAGCCAATATCGTCATGATTTTGCTCATTGTGACTTGTATTAAGCGAGTAAAAAATGGTTTAGCCGAAGTGACGGAATAATAGGAGCAAATATGTTTGCGAGATTAATCGATTTTTTATTGTGTCGTTTTGCTTCTTTTATTACAGGCGTTCGACCACAAGCCGCAATTGTGGAACAATCTTCAGAAGGGCATCGTGTCTATTTTGCCAATCATAATAGTCATGGGGATTTTATCTTACTTTGGATTTCATTGCCTTATGAAGTGAGAAAACAAACTCGACCTGTTGCAGGCAAAGATTATTGGACGAAAGGCGCAATTCGTCGCTTTTTAGCCTATAAAGTGTTTAATATGTTACTGATTGAACGTAATAGTCAAGATCCAAAAGCTGCCATACGACAAATGAGTGAAGCATTAGTCAATGACTCCCTGATTATTTTCCCTGAAGGAACTCGTAAGATGGATGATGATTTGCCACTTCAACCATTTAAAAGCGGATTGTTTTATTTAGCAAAAGAAAATCCTGATTGTGAGTTTGTACCCGTTTGGATTAGTAATATGAATAATGTTTTACCAAAAGGCTTTATTTTACCGATCCCATTGTTATGTGATCTTTATGTAGGTGAGCCATTAAAGATTGGGACTGATGAAACTAAAGAGGTGTTTCTGACTCGTGCTCAATCGGCATTATTAAGTTTAAATGTCAGTGAAAAAGGCAAATCTTAGGAGCAAATGATGACAGAAATATGGCAACTCTTCGGTGGTTTATTTATCGCCTTAATTTTTGCTTCCTCAGTGGGATATATTTTAAAACGCAGATCGGGTGTGGATACAACGAATAGCGTTATTGATAACCTGAATGCACGCATCAATGCTTGGTGGGTGATGATTGGGATTATCTTTATTGCGAGTTTATTGGGCTTTTATGGCGTAATTGGGCTCTTTTTGATTATTTCATTTATGGGATTGCGTGAGTTTCTTTCTCTATTGAATATTCGTCGAGGCGATCATCTTGCGCTAGCCGCTTGTTTTTATGTGATCTTGCCATTGCAATATTTTTTAGTCGCCATTGATTGGTTTAGCATGTTCACAATTTTCATTCCCGTATATGGCTTCTTATTTTTACCTATTCTGTCGGCATTACTCGGCGATCCGGCGCATTTCTTAGATCGTTCAACGAAAATTCAGTGGGCATTGATGATTAGTGTATTCTGTATTTCACATATTCCCGCTTTATTGACCCTTGATATCTCTGGTTATGAAGGAAAAAATCTTTTATTAATGATCTTCTTAATCTTGGTAGTACAGTCAAGTGATGTGTTGCAATACGTTTGGGGTAAACTTTTTGGTAAGCATAAAATTGCACCAACCTTATCGCCATCTAAAACAGTAGAAGGTTTTGTTGGTGGGGTATTAAGCGCAAGTTTATTAGGTATGTTGCTTCATTGGCTGACACCATTTAATGCATGGCAAGCCTTTTTAATGAGTCTGTTAATTTGCCTAATGGGATTCTTAGGAGGGCTCGTGATGTCAGCAATGAAACGCAGTATGGGCGTGAAAGACTGGGGGAATATGATCAGTGGCCATGGTGGTATTTTAGATCGAATGGATTCACTTTGTTTCTCCGCACCTATTTTCTTCCATGTGGTGCGTTATTTCTGGGCATAGTTATAAATCATGAAATAAAAAAAGAGCGGTTAATTAACCGCTCTTTTTTATTATTGACGATAAGTCTCTAAGAATCGTGCCAATTTGCCAATTGCCTCTTCTAATTGACCGGTATAAGGAAGTGTTACCACACGGAAGTGATCCGGTGAATGCCAGTTAAAGCCTTTACCATGAACAAGAAGCACTTTCTCTTTACGTAATAAATCGAGCACAAATTTTTCATCACTATGAATGTTGAATTTTTGGATATCGAGTTTCGGGAACATATACATCGCCCCCATTGGTTTTACGCAGCTAATGCCCGGTATTTGAGTGAGCAATTCATAGGCTTTATTGCGTTGTTCCAGCAAACGACCGCCCGGTTGAACAAATTCATTAATACTTTGATAGCCACCTAATGCGGTTTGAATGGCGTGCTGCATTGGTACGTTTGCACATAAACGCATAGACGCTAACATATCTAAGCCTTCAATATAGCCTTTAGCATGTTGTTTCGGACCATTTAAAATCATCCAACCCTGACGGAAACCCGCAACACGATACGCTTTTGATAAGCCATTGAATGTAATGGTTAATACATCTGGTGCAAGAGCTGCAATATGGTGGTGGACAGCACCATCGTAGAGAATTTTGTCATAAATCTCGTCTGCAAAAATAATCAGATTATTTTCACGTGCAACTTGGATAATTTCTTCAAGTAACTCTTTGCTATAAACTGCACCCGTTGGGTTGTTCGGGTTGATCACGACGATAGCTTTAGTTTTGGCATTAACTTTCGCGCGAATATCATCAATAGCAGGGAACCAACCAGCCTCTTCATCACATAAATAATGTACTGCATTTCCGCCCGCTAAGGTCACAGCCGCTGTCCATAATGGATAGTCTGGCATTGGAACTAATACTTCATCACCATCATTGAGAAGTGCTTGCATGGACATGGTGATCAATTCTGATACACCATTTCCGATGTACACATCGTTTACTGTCGCATCATGAATACCTTTAGATTGATAGTATTGCACTATAGCCTTACGTGCCGAATATAACCCTTTGGAATCGCAATAACCTTGTGCAGATGGTAGGTTTCGGATCACATCGACTAAAATTTCATCAGGCGCTTCAAAACCAAATGGGGCAGGGTTGCCAATATTAAGTTTTAAAATTTTATTGCCTTCTTCTTCTAGGCGTAAAGCTTCTTTGTGAACCGGTCCACGAATATCGTAGCAAACGTGTTCTAATTTGTCTGATTTCGGAAAAGATCTCATTAGTAACATCCTATAATAATTAGATTTTCATTCAAAAATTACGTCTAATTTACGCTTAAATTCTTATCTTGAAAAGATTTAATAAAAAAATTTTTTGAATGTATTAAAGTGCGGTAGAATATGGGCTAATTTTTTGTGTGTTTTATTATTTTTCATGGGCCCTTTAGAACAAGCTAAATCTGAGCTAATTCGCCAGTTTGAAACCTTGGCGACAACTGAGCAGCAACCTGCTATTGCACGTCTTCAAACGAAGATGAAATTGGGTGTTGATCTTTTGGCATGGATGAAAGGGCAACTTGTTTATCCACAATTTTATTTACGTTTTCGTGATGAAGGTAAAACCGTCGCAGCGGTGGGGAAAGTGCGGTCATTTTCAGATGTGAATTTGGCACAGCAATTTATTCAAGAGTACGATTTCCCTTTAGTGGGCGGTTTACAGTTCCAAGGTGAAAGCCAGTTTATTTTGCCTCAAGTTTTAATTGAACAACAACATGGTGAGACAGTAGTTTCTGTGTTTGTTGAAACAAATGAGCTTGATTCAGCAAAAGCGGTGTTGAATTCATTCGAAAAAACAACCGCACTTTTACCACTTAATCAATTAACCATCGAAAGCATGGTGCCAAAAGCAAACCAAGAAACGTGGTGTGATTGGGTCAATCAAGCACTCACTCGTATTCGACAAGGTGAATTAACCAAGCTTGTGTTAGCAAATGAAACCGTGTTTGGTCTTCAGAGTAAGTTAAACGGAAAAGATTTTCTTGCAGCAAGCCAAGAAAAAAATAGTGGTTGTTACCATTTTTTATGGGCAGATAATGCAGAACACTGTTTTGTAGGTTCGACGCCTGAACGCTTATTCGCACGAGATGATCGTCAGTTATTTACGGAGGCGCTTGCGGGCACAGCAGCTGTTAGTGATAATCCTAGTGAAAATAATGAACGTGCGAATTGGTTATTAAATGATGAAAAAAACCTCAATGAAAACTGGTTGGTGGTTGAAGATATTTCACAAAATATCAGTCACTTAGTGGAACAAATTACCGTTGATGATGTCGCATTAAAGTCATTACGCAAAGTGCAGCATTTGATTCGAAAAATGCAAGCAAAATTGACCGCACTTTGTACGGATGCCGATTTACTGAAGGCGATTCATCCAACGGCAGCGGTATCAGGCTTACCACAGCAGCAAGCAAAGAAAGCCTTGGCTGAAATTGAAACTTTTGATCGTCGTTGGTATGCCGGAACATTAGGCGTGATGAGCCAACATCTCTCAGAATTTTGTGTTACTATTCGTTCGGCTTTTATTGAAGAAAACCGAGTGCGTGTATTTGCTGGAGCCGGTATTGTGGAAGGCTCACAACCTGTAGAAGAGTGGTTGGAAATTGAACGTAAAGCGGCAGGGCTCATTTCCCTGTTTGCAGAGAATAACGGAGAATAAGAAGAATGTCTGTAAGCGTATTTAATCGTTGTTGGTCAAAGGTGATCTTAGAAACTTTGGTTCGCCAAGGAGTCAGTCACTTTTGTATTGCGCCCGGTTCACGCTCAACACCTTTAACGCTAGAAGCTGTGCGTTTACAAAATGCCTCTCGAGCAACGTGCCATAGTCACTTTGATGAACGTGGCTTGGGCTTTTTTGCCTTGGGTATTGCAAAATCTACGCAAGCACCTGTTGCCGTGATTGTAACCTCAGGTACTGCGGCAGCCAATTTATATCCAGCAATTATCGAAGCTCGTCAAACAGGCGTGAATTTAATTATTCTTACCGCTGATCGCCCACCTGAATTATGGGAGTGTGGGGCGAATCAAGCGATCGTGCAACAAAATATGTTTGCCGATTACCCAGTTGCAAGTGTAAATCTACCGAAACCTCAAGCAGATTATGCGGCGAAATGGTTAATTTCTACGTTAGAGCAAGCTTGCTATAAACAAAAACAACAACCAGGCGTGGTACATATCAATGTGCCTTTTGCTGAGCCGCTTTATAATGCGCAAGAACAAGAAATTGACAGCCATCCGTGGTTAATGCCAATTCAACGTTGGTTAAGTCAGCCTAAAAATTGGGTTGATCATCAGCCATTGCAACAAGAAGTATTGATGCACGAGAATTGGGATAGTTGGCGCACAAAACGTGGTGTGATTGTCGCAGGGCAATTAACCCCAGAACAAGCAATGGGGATTAACTCATGGGCTAATACCATGGGCTGGATTTTGCTGACGGATATTCAATCTGGTGTCGAGCCGCTTACCCCTTATGCAGATATTTGGTTAGCAAATCAAACCGTGAAACAAAAACTACTTCAAGCTGATATCGTGATTCAATTTGGTTCTCGTTTTATCAGTAAACGTATTAATCAATTCTTAGCGGAATTCCAAGGCGAATTTTGGGTGGTGGAGCAAAGTCAAAATGCAGTCGATCCAAATCACCATACGCAAACTCGCTTTAACGCCAAAGCACATCATTGGTTGCGTGCACATCCGCCATTGCGTCAAAAACCTTGGTTACTCGAGCCACTTGCGCTTTCAAAATTCTGTGCAACCTTTATCGAACAACAAGTTGGTGGCAATCTTAATGAAGCCTCATTAGCACATCATATTGAACGTGTTTTACCTTACAACGGTATTTTGTTCTTAGGAAATAGCCTTTTTGTGCGTTTGGTTGATGCGTTAACGAAACTACCAGAAGGATATCCAATTTTTACTAACCGTGGCGCAAGCGGAATTGATGGTTTATTAGCAACCGCAGCGGGGATTGGTATTGGTTCGAATCAACCTGTAGTGGCGATGATTGGCGATACGTCCACGCTTTATGATTTGAACTCTTTAGCATTATTTAAGAACGTGACTCAACCAACCATTATTTTTGTGATTAACAATAATGGTGGTGCAATCTTTGATATGTTGCCGGTGGATGAAGAGGTGAAAGAGCAGTTCTATCGCTTGCCACATAATGGTGATTTCTCTCAAGTCGCGGCAATGTTTGGCTTAAAATATGCCTTGCCTTACACCTGGGCAGATTTAAGCTCCGTGTTAAAACAAGCTTATACTCGCCGCCGTGCGACATTAATTGAAATCAAAACAAACCCAAGTGATGGCAGCGCAACCTATAAGCGCTTGATTGAACAAATCAGCCACGCGGTGATTGGTGAATAATTTCTTTCCCCTCTTATATAGAGGGGATTTCTTTATATGGCATTATTATGATGAATCTTGTTTTTCTTCATGGTTTATTAGGTACGAAATCAGATTGGCAAAAAGTCATCGAAAATCTACCGCACTTTCGTTGTTTCTCTCTCGATTTACCGTTTCACGGTGAGAATAAAGTTGTTGCCGTTGAAGATTTTGAGCAAACCGCTCAGTTCCTTGAAGAACAAATTCAACATCTCATAAAAGATGAGCCCTATATCTTAATTGGTTATTCACTTGGTGGACGAATCGCACAATATTATGCACTGCAAGCTAGAGTGAAAATAGGGCATTTAAAGGCCGTCATTTTAGAAGGGGCGAATTTAGGTTTACAATCTGAACAAGAAAAACAAAGCCGTCTAGTCAATGACAACATGTGGGCTGAGCGTTTTTTCCATGAAAAGCCTGAAACCGTGCTCGAAGATTGGTATCAACAACCTGTTTTTTCTCATTTAAATGAACAGCAACGTAAGGCATTAATTGAAAAGCGAAAAGCCAATTGTGGGGCAAATATTGGTCATATGTTATTAGCCACTAGTCTTGCTAAACAGCCTGATTTTCGCGAGAAAGTGCGGTCAAGTTTGCTGCTATTTTTTTATTTTTGTGGTGAACGAGATCAGAAGTTTCGTCAAATGGCAGAGAATAATCAACTTGATTTAACGCTTATTCCTGACGCTGGTCATAATGCACATTTAGAAAATCCGACATATTTTGCTGAAAAAATCGAAAATATCGTATTAAAAATTGCTCAACCTTAAGGGAAATGCTAGGATTTAGCCCTTTCATTTTATTTGACTCTTAAGGAAGCAAAATGTCCTCACAACTTCGTAATGATCCACTTAAGGTTGCTTTAGCCTCTATGGTGGGTACCGCAATTGAATTCTTCGATTATTATATCTATGCCGCTGCGGCAGTATTAGTTTTTAACACGCAATTCTTCCATAGTGGCGATCCGCTTTCAGATGATTTGCTTTCTCTTTCGACATTAGCCTTAGCGTTCTTTGCTCGTCCAATTGGCTCCGCTTTATTTGGGCACTTTGGTGACAAGATTGGTCGTAAGAAAACCTTGGTCGCCTCTTTGGTTTTAATGGGCGGATCGACGGTCGTTATCGGTTTATTGCCGACTTATTCTCAAATTGGTATTTGGGCACCGATTTTGTTATGTATTTGCCGAGTCGGTCAGGGTATTGGTCTTGGTGGTGAATGGGGCGGCGCTGCTTTAGTGGCAACAGAAAATGCGCCAGAAGGAAAACGTGCTTGGTATGGTACATTCCCTCAATTAGGTGCGCCAATAGGTTTATTTGTGGCTAATGCGACCTTCTTCTTAGTGAGCTATTTCTGGGGGCAACAAGCCCTTGTTGAGTGGGCATGGCGTATCCCGTTTGTTTCTTCTTTAGCCTTAGTTTTAGTTGGGTTGTATGTTCGTTTAACTTTACATGAGAGCCATGTCTTCGTTGAAGCGGAAGAAAAAGGGAAAAAATTAAAAGCACCAGTGAGTGTGGTATTCACTAAACACTTTAAACCAATGGTGATTGGTACATTTATCATGGTGGCAACCTATTCCTTGTTCTATATTATGACCGCCTTTGCTCAAGCGTATTCTCGTACACCGGCAACCCTTTCAGAAGCGGGCTATCCTATGGGGTTAGGCATTCCTGCCAATACCTTCACGGGATTACTTTTAATGAGTGCGATTGTTTTTGCGATTTTTATTAGTATTTCAGGTCTTTATGCAGATAAAATCGGTCGTCGCAAATGGTTAATTTGGACAACAGTCAGCATTTTAATTTTTGCATTATGTATGCCATTATTCCTTGGAAATGGTACACCGGCTTCTGTATTTGCTTTCTTAGTAATTGGTATGGCATTAATGGGCATGACATTTGGCCCAATGGCGGCGTTATTACCTGAATTATTCCCAACGGAAGTACGCTATTCTGGCGCTTCTTTAGCCTACAATATTGCATCCATTATCGGGGCAACCATTGCGGCAATGATTTCATTAAAAATCAATGCGCTCTATGGCTTAATGGGCGTGGGGATTTATTTAGCCATTAATGCATTCTTAACCTTGTTAGCATTATTAGCCTCAAAAGAAACGAAAAACGTCGATTTAACGCAAATCTAGTGACAAATTGATAATGAAAAAGCTGATGTGAATAACATCAGCTTTTTTATTTATTGAAAGGAAGTAATAAAAAAGAGCGTATTGCTACGCTCTCAGATTATAAAAGTGCGGTTAAAAAACAGTATGTTTTTATGAAAAGAATTAATCTTCACCCCATACTTCTTTAGCAATTTCTTCAACGTAACGGACTTTTGCCCATTGTTGCGCTTCCGTCATGATATTCCCTTCTTCTGTTGACGCAAAACCACATTGTGGGCTTAAGCAAAGCTGTTCAAGTGGAACATATTGAGTCGCTTCTTCAATGCGTGCTTTAATAGCCGTTTTATCTTCTAATTCAGGGAATTTTGAACTGATTAAGCCTAATACCACGCGGCCTTTGTGTGGGTTATTGGCAAAGTGTTTTAATGGCTCAAACCCACCAGAACGTTCGTCATCATATTCAAGGAAGTAGCCATCGTATTGGGTTTGGCCAAATAAAGCATCCGCAATAGGATCGTATGCGCCGGTTAATAAATAGGTTGAACGGAAATTGCCACGACAAACATGCGTTGTGATAACCATATCTGCTGGTTTAGCGGCTAATACAACTTGAATATTTTCAAGGGCTTGCGCTTTATCTGCTTCAAATTCTGGTTTTAAGTGATTATTACAGAGTGAACCCCAATACACATCATCAAATTGTAAATAACGGCAACCCGCATCATAGAAGGCTTTGATCGCATCTTTATAAGCTTGTTGAACATCTTTGGCAAATTCTGCACGCGTCGCATAAACTCCTGTATCCCATTGAATTGGATACATTAATTGATTCGGACTTGGAATGGTATATTTTACGATGCCACGATCCCCAACAATGTCTTTTAATTTTTTGAAATGTTCGATAAATGGATGGTTTGGATTCCAAGATACTTTACCGCAGCAGCGAGTATTGTAAGGTTTGGTTTCCACGCCATTAAATTTATAACCGTGTTCAGGGTGATAACCTTCAATACCATTTAAGTGTTCTAAGAAATCGATATGCCAAAATGCACGGCGATATTCTCCATCCGTGATGACTTGAATACCTGCATCTAACTGAGCTTGTACTAATTTTGCAATTTCTTGATCTTCAACTTCTGTTAATTGTTCACGCGAAAGTTCACCTGCTGCAAATTTTGCACGGGCTTCTTTTAAAGGTTGAGAACGTAAATATGAGCCCACAGTATCAGCGTGAAAGGGAAGTGTTTTTGATGTCATGTTTATATCCTTCTTTTCATTTTAGTATGATGATTTTAACGTAAGGATATTTCATGATCAAAGTAATGATTTTTCCATTCATGATGAAAATAATTAATGCAGAGAAAGATTAGCCTTCAGCAATTCCCATCGCACAAACGGCAGCCGAACTCCATGCCCATTGGAAATTGTAGCCACCTAACCAGCCGACAACATCGAGCACTTCACCGATAAAATAGAGGCCTTTAATCTTTGTGGCTTCCATGGTTTTGGATGAAATCTCATGGGTATCAACACCGCCCATCGTGACTTCAGCTGTGCGGTAGCCCTCAGTGCCATTAGGAATGAATTGCCAATTGTGGATTAAATTCTCTAGATTTTCTAACCGCACTTTACTTAAGTTCGCGATCACTTCGTCTTGAATTAAGCCTTGTTCTAACCAAAGTTCGACTAATTTCTTCGGCAATAAGCGACTTAATACGGTTTTTAGCTGCAATTTTGGCGAAGATTGACGCATCTCATCGAGATGATGACGAATATCGTTATAAGGTAATAAATCTAAATGAATGCTCTCACCCGGTTGCCAATAATTTGAAATTTGCAAAATGGCTGGACCAGATAAACCGCGATGAGTGAATAACATTTGATGAGTAAAAGTTTTGTTTTGATTCGTCGCAGCCACATCTAATGAAACACCAGAGAGTGCCGAGTAGAATTTTTCACTTTCTCGCCATGTGAACGGTACAAGGCTTGCACGCGGAGGAATCACATTTAATCCAAACTGTTCTGCAATTTGATAGCCAAAAGGCGAAGTGCCTAAGCCAGGCATAGAGAGCCCGCCCGTGGCAATAATCAAATTCTGACATTGCCATTCAACTGCATTTACCTTTAATTTGAACCGTGCGTTAGGGATATTTTCAACGGCTTCAATATCACTCACTTCGCTTCGTAGTTGAATGTTGACACCGTATTTGTCACATTCGGCTCCGAGCATCTTCACAATATCTTCTGCGCCATTATCACAAAATAACTGACCTAATTCTTTTTCGTGGTAAGGGATGCCGTACTCAGCGACTAAAGCAATGAAGTCCCATTGTGTATAACGTTTTAAGGCGGATTTGACAAAGTGTTTGTTTTGGCTGATATAACGGCTAGAGGTGATTTCCATATTGGTGAAATTACAGAATCCACCGCCAGACATTAAAATTTTTCGACCAATTTTTTTACCGTTATCAAAAATGGTGACTTGTTTGCCAAGTTTGCCTAACTGGGCGGCACAAAATAAGCCGGCAGCACCGGCTCCAATAATGATATTTTCTGAATAATGAGACATAGCTTATTGTGAGGTTTGTCCTTTTTCAAAATAGTCTATCATTTTGATTCGTTGGATAACAGTACGACGATCCACGGCAGCATTACCTGAATCTAATAATTGCTGCCAATAAGCTTTGGCTTTTTCAGCTTCATGATTTTTAAAGGCTTCGGTCGCCAATAATGTCATTACGGATATTTCATGTTTATCTTGTTTTAACGCCTCATCCATTATTTGCTGGATTTGTGGTGTGATGTTTTGACCGGCTTGATAATAAAGTGCGGTTGCTTTTAAGCCTAAAATAGCGGGTGTTGTGCCTGAAATTTTTTCTGCATTGCTATAGGCGATGAGCGCATGATCAAATTCATCATTTTGCATGTAGGCATCACCTAGCTGAGTCCAAAGCTCAGGGTTATTTACATCTTCTCGAATTTTATTTTGAATTTTGAGCACCATATCTTCTTTTTGATGCACCATTGATGTATCTGTTTTTTTATTGGCAAGCTCAAGCATCTCTTTTTCGCCTTGTTGAACACGTTCAAAACGATCAAGGGAGAAGTAATAACCTAAAGGAAGAACTAATAAAATAGCAAAGACCCAAATGGCGGATTTAGTTTCAAATTTGACCGCACTTTTTTCTTCTTTAGGAGCTCTATGAGGTTGATTTTCGAGTTGTTTTGGCTCGCCTTCTGATTTTTTAGTAGAAAATAAAATTAATGCAAAAGCCCCAATTAATAACAAAATAGGCAATAGCCAGAGTAGTGCCGTATTCCATTGAAAAGGGGGCTTATAGTTCACAAAATTACCGAAACGAGCTGTCATCGTGTCGATAATTTGCTGATTTGTTTTTCCTTCATCCACCATTTTATAGACTTCAATGCGTAAGTCATAAGCAATCGGTGAATTGGACTCAACTAAGTTTTGATTCTGACATTGTGGGCAACGTAAGGATTTTGCTAGCTCAACAGCACGAGTGCGATCGGCTTGGTTTTTAAACGCATAGGTGTCGACCATTTCTGCGTGAGCAAAAAGGGCAAACGTCAGTAAAAGTGCGGTCAGAAATCGGGTTAATTTTTTCATTTTACTTTTTAGTTAATCCATCAAGTTTTGGTTTGATCTCAGTGAGCCATGTCTCTCTATCCATATAGCCAGAATGACGATAACGGATCATGCCGTGCTCATCGACAATATAGGTTTCTGGTGCACCATCTACGCCCAATTGCATCGCAAATTCACCACGGCTATCGTCAATAGTGAGTATAAATGGATTGCCCATGCGTTCGAGCATCGCAATGCCGTTTTGAGGTTTGTCACGATAGTCGATTCCAACAATGGGCACTTCTTTTGAAATTTCCATCAAAAGAGGGTGTTCCTGTTGGCAATAGCCACACCAACTTCCCCACACGTTAAGTAGGAAAGGTTTCTTTGGAAAATCTCTCGGGCTGACAATTTGACTCGGTTCAAGCAAATTCGCTTGATAGAATTCCGGCACAGGCTTATCAATGAGTGCTGAGGCAATTTGTTTTGGATCTTTATGTAACCCAACAAAAAGCAGTAAGCAAATACTCAATAACAAAATCAGCGGTAAAAACAAAATAAACTTTTTATTCATCACGTTTTCTCTTCAAATTGATAGCTGAACATAATGCGCCAAGTGTCATTAAAATGCCCCCGAGCCATAACCAGCGAATAAGCGGTTTGTAATGCAATCGGAATGTGAACTCGCCTTTGCCTAAGTTATCCCCCATAACAATGTATAAATCGCCCCAAAAGCCAGCATCTAACCCTACTTCACTCATGGTCATAGTTCGAACATCATAATAACGGCGTTCCGGTACAATTTCAGCGTAAGGTTTGTCTTGTTTTGACACGCTAAAGAAAGCGACTTCGGCGGTAAAGTTTGGCCCAATTTCATTAGAAAAACGATCGTAGTGGAATTCAAATTGACCTAATTGTTGGCTTTGTTGTGGTGCGAGTCTAACACCTAATTCACTACCAAAGTAACTACTCATTACGGCACCCATTGTGGCAATCGCCACGCCGCAGTGTGCAAGAATCATCCCGAAATAGGCAAGTCTTACTTTTGTCCAATTTTGCCATAAGGTGACGAATAATACCCAAATAGCGAGGGTGAGCAACACATAAGCGAAGAAATGGAAACGTAACGCACTGTCATTTTGCAACGCGTTCCAAATCATGCCATAAGCAATTACTGCAGCGGGAATAAGTAATAACAGACGTTTGAAAAAGCGTTTTTTGTCTGATTTAAACCAGCTTAAGCAAAGCGTCGCCGCCATCGCAAAAAGCACTAACGTGAGCAATGGCAAGAAAATACTATTAAAGTAAGGGGCCCCCACAGAAATACTTCCCCAATTCATGGCTTGGAATAGCATCGGATAGAAGGTGCCTAAGAAGGTACTGACGGTGGCGACGGCCAATACGATGTTTAAACCTAAAATAGCCCCAGTTTTAGAAATGAGTGGAAATTTGACCGCACTTTCATTGGTATTTGTGCGTAGGGCAAATAAACTGAGTGAGCCGACAGTCAATAAGAAGAAAATAAGTAATAGTACATAACCACGGGAGCTATCTAAAGAAAAAGCATGAACAGAGGTTAATGCACCTGAACGGACAATAAATGTGCCTAATACACTAAATGCAAAAGCGAGTAGGGAAAAGAGTGTTGTCCAGTAGCTAAACATGCCTTGTCTTTCAGTCACCATTAAGCTGTGTAAAAGTGCAAGTCCTAATAACCATGGCATAAGTGAGGCGTTTTCTACAGGGTCCCAGAACCACCAGCCACCCCAGCCTAATTCGTAATATGCCCACCAGGCACCGAGCACGATCCCTAACGTTAAGAATAACCAAGAAACGAGAACCCAAGCTCGCATCGCACGTGCAATTACTTGTGCAGAACGATTAAAGATTAAGGCAGAAATTGACATGGCAAAGTTAACAGCAAAGCCCACATAACCTACATATAAAAGCGGCGGATGGAAAATTAAGCCAATATCTTGCAGCATTGGGTTGAGATCTCGCCCTTCTGCAGGGGCAGGAAAAGCACGTCCAAATGGATTGGAGTAGAATAAAATGAAAATAGCAAACCCAAGACAAATTAAGCCGAGTAAAGAAAGGGTTTGTGCAGAAAAAGTGCGGTCATTTTTACGAGAGAAAAAGGCAAAAGCCACTAACCAAAGACTTAATGTGAAAAGCCAAAATAAAATGGAGCCTTCATGTCCGCCCCAGGTGGCGGCGACTTTAAAAAATGTCGGGAGTTGAGAATTGGAGTGCGCTGCCACGTATTCCAAAGTGAAATCATCTGTCGCAAAAGAGTAGGCAAGAATACCGATAGAAACGCTCGTAAAAATACCGAAGCAATAACTTAATCCCCAAGCCGTGTTGGTGAGAGAGGGTTTATTTCGCCAAATACCAATTTGCGGCACGATAGAAAGTAAGAGTGCCGCGGTGGTGGCAAAGAGTAATGAGAGAAATCCGAATTCGGGGAGCATAGTATTTATTCTTCAGTATTAATGGTTGTATTTAACAAAATAAGGTTAATTTTAAGCATGAAAAACATACGCAAAATTAACCGCACTTTAGTCTTTTAAATAAACAAAAGGCGTATTGTATACGCCTTTTGATTAAATAAGAAGTTTATCCTTACGCAACGGTAAGTTGTCCTGCATACAAGATGAAGTAACGTAAGCAGAGAACCCCGATTAAGTCGAAGATTGACACAAGGATAATAAAGTTCTTGTTGTATTTTAAGTTGTCTTTTACTGCAAGGTTCGCAAGTAGAGGAATTAAGATACCAATTAAGAATACCCCAATCCAGAACACTGCACCCCAGAAGCCGGAAAGTGCATTGTGTAATGCAACCACTTTCTGACCACCACCGAAGTGTAGACCAACAAAGAAACAGATTAATAAACCAAGTTCAGTCACCATAATTGGCACTTCAAATTTATGAATGAAGTGTGATTCATGGCTATCACCTTTTAATTTACCTGCAATGAGGATAAATAAGAAGGTTGCTGCGATACCTGAAGAGGTACCAGAAGCCAGGAATAACGCTGGTAGAACAGGGTTATTCAACATTGGGTAACTGATCAATGCTGAAAGTAAGAAACCAGTATAAGCCCCTAGCACAGCGGCTAAGATGAAGAGAATAACTTCTACAGGACCAGTTAAACGTTCTAATACATTGATAATTTTACCGACGAAGCCAAGTTTTGGCATAAAACGTTGAATGAACGCCATGATATCTTCTTTGAAGATAACCGCACACCAACATACCAAGAACAGCATATAAACTTGGAATAACATTACCCCCATAGACATTACAGAGTTGAATTGATAGTTAAACATCAATTTCCAGAATGTCCAAGGACGTGCCAAGTGGAAAATTAACAGGGTTAAACCAATTAATGTTGGCACAGAACCTAAAACGGCGGCCGCTCGGATAATCCAGTTTTTGCTAGGATTTTCTAATTTGTGACTACGTTTATAAGCAATCGCTAATTGTACCGCACCGGAAGAAATACCAAGTAAGAATAAATAGATAGCGATTGTTGAATCCCACACCAAATTAGGTGTGTGAAACGGAACAGGATAATCTAATGTCATCTTCTTGGCTCCCCGTGTTGGAATGGAATATGGTAAAGATTTGGTTGAGTACCTAATTCCACTTTCGTGCGATAAACCGGTTTTTCTTTCACTTTGCGGGAAACTTCGCTGCTTGGGTCATTCATATCACCAAAGGTTAATGCTTTGGTTGGACAAGCTTCTACACAAGCAGGTTGTTTGCCAGCTGCTAAGTTTGTATCGCGACAGAAGTTACATTTATCCGCAGTACGGTGTACTGGATGAATGAAACGTACGCGGTAAGGACAAACTGCAACACAGTATTGGCAACCTACACAAAGATCTTTATGCACATCGACGATACCTGTTTCAGGATCAATAAATGATGCACCGGTTGGACAAACAGCCACACAAGGGGCGTTTGTACAGTGTTGGCAAGATTGACGGAAAAACTCGTATTCTTGATTTGGGAATTCGCCGTAAGGTTCACTACGGAGAATTTCCAAACGTGAAACGCCTTCAGGAACGTGGTTTGTTTCACGACAAGCATCCATACAAGCGGTACAGCCGATACAAGCTGTTTCGTCGTGTACCATTGCATAGCGTTTCGGTTTATCCGCCTTTTCCTCTTTCGCTAAAGAGGTAACTGATGTCCCCGTCATAAGGATTAATGCCCCCATGCCGGAAACAAAGTTTCGGCGTGAACAAGCTGTCATTATTTATCCTTTTGTTCGGTTGATTGCGTTTGTGATTGTGTATCTTTTGCCGCTTTGCGTTTTTGTTGTTCGCCGTGGCAATCTACACAAAGTTTCACACGATTTTTCGGTTGAATACCTTTCATCGCATCATCTTTCGGGTGTAATGTGTGGCAGCTTGCACAAGGCAATTTCATTGCGTGAACATCGTGCGCCCAAAGTTTTTCACGAAGTTTTGCTGGTTGGTGACAAGCAAAACAAACTTGGTTTTGTTCTTGCGCGGTATACATTGGTTTTTTATCACCAAAGATATCACCATCAAAACGCATCACATCTTTTGCACCACGACGGTGATCTTCCGAAATATTACCGTGACAGTTTACACAGTTAATCGGTTTACCTGTGTTAGGGCTTTTTTGATTTAAGTGTGCGCCGTGGAATTTACCAAAGTGTAATTCACCACCAGATTGATCTAAAGTTTGGTTTTTATCGACTTTGTCAAATTTGTGACATTTTGCACAATATTGGTTTGGGTCACGTTGGTTATCCAATTGTGGCTCATAAGTGAGTTGAGAGGCAGGTGTTTTTGCCATCTCTTCCGCACTTGCAGCCATTGGCATT
Organism: uncultured bacterium; assembly: GCA_905215245.1. Taxonomy (GTDB): domain Bacteria; phylum Pseudomonadota; class Gammaproteobacteria; order Enterobacterales; family Pasteurellaceae; genus Haemophilus_D. The sequence goes on from CAJMPC010000001.1 coordinate 24,416, forward strand.
GCCGCAAGCATTGCAAGCAATGCGAGGGATTTTGCCGATTTGCTGATTAAAGAAGTTAAATTCATTCTGATTACCTCAAATATATGGTTAAAAATGACCGCACTTCGACACTTTAAGTTACAAAGTGCGGTTCTTTTTTTATTGTTTTGTTGCGGTATCTTCAGCTAATTTGCCATTGGCTTTCGCTTCTTTTACCCATTGAGGTACAACAGTTTCTAAGAATTCTTTTTTCGCTTGACGTTCTTTCTCGATATCAATACCCATTACTTTCCATGCTTTATCAGCTGTAGAAATATCTGGTACTTCAACCGGAGTTTTCACGCCATGTTTAGTTAAGATTGCTGCAAGTTTAGCGCGTGCATCCGCTGCTTTGTCTATGCCAGAACCTAATACGCGAAGCATTACATCAGGTGCGTGCATGTGACCACCGTGGCTTGCTGCTGCGTAGTCCCAACGCCATTGAGCGTGACGGATATCCATTAAAGCAGGTTCCATTTCTTCTTTAGTTGCACCTGCATCCCATGCCGCTTTCGCTTCAAAGTGAGCACGAACAACTTGATCTTCTAAACGACCCATTACATCTTTCACTTCTTTTTTACGTGAAGCAACGATGTCTTTAAGTTTTTCTTTGCTTTGATCGTGACAGTTTGCACAAGTGGTATCAAATGCATCGAATGGGTTTTGGATTTGGTGGTCGGTGTAAACTTTACCGTCTTTACCTTGTACTTTAGGCATGTGACAGTCGATACAAGTTACGCCGTTTTTACCGTGCATACCTAAAGACCAAATTTCAAAGTCAGGGTGTTGCGCTTTTAACATTGGTGCTTTAGAAAGAGAGTGAGTCCAGTCACTGAAGCCGATATCATCGTAGTATTTTTCGATGTCATCAACAGTTTGACCGTTGTTCCACGGGTAGGTTACTTGTTTTAAGTCGCCCGCGAAGTAGTATTCAACGTGACAGTTTGCACAGATTTCAGCACGTTTTTCAGTACGAGCAGCTGTGTTAAAGCTTAAGTTAGCTTGTTCTTTACCTTCAGCTTTTGCTTTTGCTTGAAGTGCATTATTTAAGTGATCTAATGCACGAAGAACGTGTGGACGAGCAATACGTAATGCAGGTTTGCCTTCAGCAAAGTCTTTAGAGGTCGTATCGTGACAGTCAGCACAACCGATCGAGTTGACAATTTCTGGTCCACCTTTAGCCCATTTGGCACCAAAGTAACCATCTTCACCCCATTCTGCAATTAAACGAGGAACGTCTGGACCTTTACAAGTCCAACATGCCATTGGTTGTGGGCCATCATTTGCATTTTTGGGCGCACCAGTACGTAAAATATTACGTACATCTTCTACTGCATAAACGTGACCACGAGGTGCGTTATATTCTTTTGCGAAAGAATAGCCCCCCCATAACACGATTAAACGAGGATCTTGTTCATTAGCATAGATGATTTTGTCGCCTTTTTCAGTCGCTTTCCACGAATTGAATTGGCTAGGATATTTCTCAGCAAATTTTTCATTCACTGCTTCGATTTTTAAATTAGGGTTTGGTGCTTCCACAGGTTGGTCAACAGGCTTATATACCATTTCAGCCATCGCTGAGTTGTATACACCTAAAGCTGCGAAAGAAGTCGCCAGAATAAGGCTTTTTCTCAATGCGTTCACGATAATCACTCCATTAGGAAAGAATAAAAAAACAATTTTAAATGCGAACAATTCCTATTAAGCTTTTGAATTCACTCATAAAAATAGCTCAACGCAAGCATAAGATACCAAAAAGCAGTAGTTTTCCTAAGGTTTTTTTTCAAAACTTTGAGGTTGATCAAACTTTAAAATAAAAATACTCACAAAGGGGTATGCTGGGTGTAGAAAAAATGGTAAGAGGAGAATACCTTGAAAGAGGAAAAAGTGCGGTTGATTTTCATCTTGTTTTTTACTTGTTTGAGAGAGATTAAATCCTTGTGATTAGTCACTCTAGATGGCTTTTTCTAATACCATTGTTACGCAAACGTTAAAATGTAAATTTTTTGTAAAAAACAGTGTAAAAAGCAAACATTTACTTGATCTTATGCTTCGCTCCTATATACTCCAAGAACTTTATTATTTACTTGCTTAGTTTGCATTATTTTAGCTTCGCAACAACTTATTGGCCTATTTGTTTGGGAGAACCTTTTTATGAACAAAGTATTTAAGATTATTTGGAACAAAACGACACAATCTTTTGTCGTGACATCAGAATTAGCGAAAGGGGCAGTAAAAGCCTCTTCAAACTCAGAACAACGTGTAACAAGCGAAACACGTTTATCTTCTCTTTTCAAACTTTCAGCATTTGCACTTTCTTTGTCTGCTGTGATGATGCCGGCACAGGCTGTAGATTTAAGTACTCCTCTTATTAAAATTACGGCTGGAAGAAGTGGTAATATGTTTACTGGTGAAGCATCTGGTGGTGGCGGTTCTAATATTGCGATAGGTAATGAGGCAACAGTTGCAAATCAAAATGCTTTTGGAAGAAATATAGCTATTGGTTCAGGAGCTTATATATCTGGAGCATATAGCGAAGAATCTATTGCAATAGGTAGTACAGGAAAAGGCCCTCAAACTCAACGAACAGAAGTGAGAGGCGATCAATCTATTGCTATTGGTGGAAATACTTTGGCTCAAGGTAATTCATCTATTGCAATTGGTAATGATGATCTTAATAAAGTCGGTGCCTCAACTTATACAGGGGCAGAAAAGTTTATTCAATATGATAAGAGTGGTAATAAGACAGGCGAATATATTCTAAATGGAAACGCTTTAAGAAATATCTATAAAGAGATGACTGGTGATACGATGAACCATGGGGCGTACACAAGCACAACTTCGGGAGAGGGGGCTGTTGCTATAGGTGTGCAAGCATATTCTCCAGCAGCGTTATCATTAGCGATAGGTACGAAAGCTAATGCATCTGTTTTTGGGGCGACAGCTCTTGGTACAGGGGCAAAAGCAGATAAATTAAACTCAGTTGCATTAGGTACTGCTTCAGTTATATCTAAGGCTGGTAAGGCTTATGTTGAAAGAACTATCTTAGGTACAAAATATACTTGGGCGGGCGGTGCACAAGTAGATGAAGGTGATGTGGTTTCTATCGGTAACGTAGGCTATGAACGTCAAATTATTAACCTTGCACCTGGTGATATTTCTGCAACATCTACTGATGCAATCAATGGTTCTCAGCTTTACGCTGCGATGGCTGAAATTGAAAAAATCCGTTATTTTTCGGTTAATTCGACTGTTGAAGGGAACAAAAATAATAATGGTGCAACGGCAGTTAATTCTATTGCAATTGGTCCTGATGCAAAATCAAGTGCAGTTAATGGCGTTTCATTAGGTAATAATGCAACCAGTAATTATTCAAACTCTACAGCGATAGGTTTTGCGACTCATGCGGATGGCGGTAATGCTACGGCTGTTGGTACAAATGCTAAAGCTGTTACCAACTCGACAGCGCTAGGTTCTAATACAGATGCGAAAGAGTTAGGTGTGGCTATCGGTCATACTGCCTCTTCTGCTTATGCAGGCGTTGCTACAGGGGCAAATGCAAATGTTAGTGGTATTTATGGTATTGCTGTAGGTAATAATGCTAATGCTTCTGCACAAGCATCTATTGCTATCGGTAAAGGTGCAGTAGGTACAGCAGCTGATGGTGTAGCGATTGGTTCATCAGCTAATGCAACGGTACAAAATTCAGTTGCACTAGGTAAAGATAGTGTTGCAGGTGGCAATGTTTTCGGTGGAGCTGCCCATGAAGCCGCTTTCAAAAATGATACTGGCGTGAGTGAAAATAAACAGTTTAAAGCAGGTTTAGCTAATAATTCGCTTGGTGCTGTTTCAGTTGGTAAAGAAGGTTTTGAACGTCAAATTCAAAATGTAGGTGCGGGCCGTGTTACTGCAAACTCTACTGATGCAATCAACGGTTCACAGCTTTATGCCGTATTAACTTATAGTGGCTTTAACGTACAACAAAATGGTACTGATAAATCACGTATTAATAACAACGGTTTTGTGAACTTTAAAGATGGTAATTTAACCACTGTAAATGTAACTGATGCGGATAATGGCACCATTGTGAAATTTGATGTGAATACAACAAATTTCACGACTGATGCAGCAGGCAATGTAACTGCAGCGAATCCAAATAATATTGCTACAGCAGGCGATGTCACTGACGCAATTAATAAAGTGCGTAACATGCCAATTACTTTCACGGGTAATACCGGAAGTGCGGTCAAAAAATTAGGTGAATCTTTAGGCATTGTAGGTGATGGTACCGATATTACAAGTACAGCCGATGCAAACAATGTGACATTTAAGTTAAATAAATCAACAGCCGTTACAGCAGGGGATAATAAGGCTGTAACCAGTGGGGCAGTTGATACCGCCATTAAAGCCATCAACTTGATTACAGCAGGTAATACAGGGGCTGGCGCGGTTAATCTCGCAACACAATCTTTAAATATCACAGGTTCAAATGGTTTAACTACCGTAGCCAAAGATAATGGCATTGAAGTGAAAATTGATGATGAAACCCGTAAGAAAATTGATGCTGCAAGTTCGGCAAAAGAGGTTTCAGCTTCGGTTTCTGGTTCATCTGCAGTTTCTGTCACACCAAATGGCACAACAAAAAATGCTGATGGTGTAGAAGTGACAGATTATGCGGTGGATCTTTCTCAAGCAACCAAAGATGATATTCAAAAAGGTGTTGATGCGAATACTACCGTTAACACTAAAGGCTTAACGTTTACTGGTGATACTAAAGAGTCTGATGTTAAGAAATTAGGAGATAAAGTCGCTATTACTGGTGATGATAATATTACCACTGAAGCGAATCCTAATGGTGTTCAAGTTAAGTTAAACAAAGATCTTAAAGTTGATAGCGTCAAGGCCGGTGATACAACCATTAATAACGATGGTTTAACTGTTAACGGTGGACCAAGTGTAACTAAATCAGGTATTAATGCAGGTGACAAAAAAATCACAGGCGTTGCAGCAGGTACCGATGACACTGATGCAGTGAATGTTTCACAATTGAAAGAAGTGAAAGAGATTGCTAACAAAGGTTGGAATCTATCAGTAAATACCGGTGAAAATAAATCTAATATCGCACCAGATGCGACAGTCGATTTAAGAAGTGCCAATGACAACATTCAAATCACTAAAGATGGCAATAATGTAACATTTAAGTTAAATGACACGATTAATGTGACTAATGTTAATGCTACAGGTAATGTAACAGCAGGTGATACAACCATTAATAACGATGGTTTGACGATTACTGGTGGCCCAAGTGTGACTAAATCAGGTATTGATGCTGCAGGTAACAAAATTAGCAACGTGGCAGACGGTAATGTAGCACCGGATAGCAAAGAAGCTGTGAACGGTAGTCAATTATATTCATTAGGCGATACAATCAATAAGAAAATTGATGGTATGGGCTTCAATTTAACAACGAATGGTACTGAGACACCGGCTCTTTCTGACGCAGATAAACGTATTACGAGCAATGAAACATTTGCAATTAATCAAGGTAAAAATATTAAGGTTACCCAAATTACAAATGGTTATGAAATTGCGACATCAGATAATATGACACTAGGCGAAAAAGCAGAAGATGGAAAACCAGGTACTGATGGATCGTTAGATGTTAAAGGTAAAGATGGTTCTGCTGTTTCAATTAACGGAAAAGATGGTTCAATCGGTCTAGCGGGTAAAGATGGTGCAAATCCACTTACAATTAAGACCGCAGAGGGTCCTGCTGGTGTAGATGGTGATGATACAACTAAGAAACCTCGCCTAGATGTAAACGGGGAAAGTGTTGCAACTTTAAATGATGGCTTGAAGTTTACAGGTAATAATGAAAGTACGGTAAACAAACATAAACTGAATACCTTAGTGAAAATTAAAGGTGAAGGTGTAGCTGAAGCAGAGTCAACAAACTTTAAATCAGCAGCAGGTAATATCAATGTTAAAGCAGATGGCACTGATACATTAGAAGTTCAGTTAGCTAAAGACTTAAAAGGTTTAAATAGTGCTGAATTTAAAGATGCTACAGGTGATGTAACCAAAATCACTCCGGCAGGTGTTGCAGTTAATAAAGCGGATAACTTTAATAAAGATGGTTCAGTTAAAGATCCAAATAAAACTGTGTCAATCTCTAATGCTGGCGTGAATGCAGGTGGAAACAAAGTCACTAATGTTGCCGATGGTGATGTGAATGCAGATAGCAAAGATGCAATAAACGGTAGCCAACTTTATAATGCTGTAGCGACCACTAATTTAACACCTAATTCAACAGGAAAAATTGATGCACCTGTAGACGGCTCTAAATTGGTGAATGCAACCACAGTTGCAAATGCAATTAATAATTCTGGTTGGAATGTCACTGTGAATAAAGACGGTGGTGAAGCTGAAGGTGAAACTGTTCAAAAGGTAAGCCCAGGTAATACCGTGACTTATATCGCAGGACAGAATATCAAAATTAAGCAAGATGGTATGAATTTTACCATTTCAACCACAAAAGACTTGAAAGCTGAAAATGTGACTGCTACAACCGTTAATACCACCACAATCAATCTTGGTGAAGGTGATAATTCAACGCCAATTACAGTAGTAAGTGGTAAAGATGCAGCTCCAAATCTTGATGGTAAAACACCAAATCGTATGAACTTTGGTGGTGAAACTATCGCAACATTAAGCGATGGCTTAAAATTTGGCGCAAATGTAGGCGATGTTTACGGTGCGAAATTAAATAGCCAAATCAATGTGAAAGGCGCAGATAGCAACACAAACTGGAGTGAGTTTGATGGTGGTGATAATGTGATGACAAACATTGATAAGAGCGGTAATGTTCGTGTAGGTATCAAGAAAAACCTTAAAGTGGAAAGCGTAACGGCAAACAAATTCACTGCGGGTGATACGGTGATGGATGGCAATGGCGTCACCATTAAAAATGGTCCAAGTATGACTAAAAATGGTATTGATGCAGGTAATAAACAAATTACCAATGTTGCACCAGGACGCATTGCAGCAGACAGTACTGATGCGGTAAATGGCAGCCAATTACACGAAGTAAAAGCTGACATGAATAACAAGATCAACCACTTAAATGGTCAAGTGAACAAGTTAGGTAAACGTGTAAATGCAGGTACTGCAAGCGCGTTAGCGGCTTCTCAATTACCACAGGCTTACATTCCAGGTAAGAGCATGGTATCTGTGGCAGCGGGTAATTACCAAGGTCAAAATGCAGTGGCATTAGGTATGTCACGTATTTCAGACAACGGTAAAATCATTATTCGTTTAGCCGGTACTAGCGATACACAAGGTAAAGTGGGTGTAGCAGTTGGTGCGGGTTACCACTGGTAATTTATCGTTAATAAACAAAAGGCATGGGAAACCATGCCTTTTTTATTGCCAAAAGTGCGGTCGATTTTCGATCTATTTTTCGTATAATAGAAAGAACTTAACTCGGAGAAGAATATGATTATCGGACCTTATATTAATGCTCTGGCGATTATTAGTGGCGCAGTTATTGGCTCACTGCTAGGTGGACGAATCCCAGAACGTTTACGCACTAATTTAACCTTGATCTTTGGTCTGTGTTCTATGGGCATGGGCATTGTGATGGTAGCGAAAACGACAAATATGCCTGCAATGATTTTATCGGTGTTATTGGGTACGATTATTGGTGAGTTGCTTTTATTAGAACACGGAATTAATAAGCTTGCCTCATCAGCGAAAGGTCTTGTTGAAAAGATGTTCCCTGATACACCAAGTAGCATGCATAGCCAAGAAGAGTTTTTATCTAAATTTGTTGCGATTGTAGTTTTATTTTCATTTAGTGGAACGGGTATTTTCGGGGCTATGAATGAAGGGATGACGGGGAATTTTGATATCCTCATTGTGAAATCCTTTCTAGATTTCTTCACGGCGATGATCTTTGCTACATCGCTTGGTATTTCTGTAGCAAGTATTTTTGTGCCACAAACATTGGTCCAAGTGATTTTAGCTTATTCTGCGGTGTTTATTATTCCTTTCGTGACACCTGAAATGCGAGGTGATTTTGCGGCGGTAGGTGGTATGTTAATGATAGCGGCAGGCTTTCGCATTTGTAATATTCAAATGTTCCATGTAGCGAATATGTTGCCGGCTCTTTTCCTCGCCATGCCGATTTCTCATTTCTGGAGCACCTTTTTCTAAAAAATAGGCGTGTATAGCGCCTATTTCTTTTTCTGACAATGTGGGCAATAAAAGCTATTGCGTTGCCCAATAATCATACTTTCAATCTTAGTGCCACATTTTGGACAAGGTTTGTCTTTGTTTCCGTAAACTAACAATTCTTGCGCAAAATACCCGGGGCGACCATCAGGTTGTAAGAAATCTTTTAATGTTGTTCCACCTTGTGTAATGGCTTTTGCTAATACATTTTTAATTGTTTTAACGAGTAAGGCACATTGGTTTCGTGTGAGGTTTTCGGCTAATTTCATTGGGTGTAAACCACATAAAAAGAGCGTTTCATTGGCATAAATATTTCCTACACCCACGACGACAGCATTATCCATTAAAAAGGTTTTAAGTGCGGTCGATTTTTTGCGTGATTTTTTAAAAAGGTATTCGGTATTAAATTCATCTGAAAGTGGTTCAGGTCCAAGTTTTAGGAAAAGATGAAAGTCGTCTAAGCTTTCAGTCCATAGCCATGCACCAAAGCGTCTAGGGTCGTTATAACGCAGTAATTTGCCATTATTCATCACAATATCAAGGTGATCGTGTTTATCAATAGGACTGTCATGAGGCACAATTCGAACGGAGCCAGACATCCCTAAATGGCCAATGATATAACCTTTTTCTGTATGAATAATGAGATATTTCGCACGACGAGAAGTATCCAAAATGTTGATGTTTTTTAGCGTGGTTAATTCAGGAGAAACAACCCAGCGTAATTGTGGTTGGCGCACTACAATTTTTTCAATGGTAAAACCTTTCAAATAGGGGCTGACACCGCGTAGGGCAGTTTCGACTTCAGGAAGTTCTGGCATAGATAATCTCGGTAATGAATTTGTGGTATAAAAAAACCCGAACAATGTCGGGCTTTTTTCAAATCAGCAAAATTATTTGATTTTTGCTTCTTTATAGATAACGTGTTTACGCACTACTGGATCAAATTTTTTGATTTCCATTTTTTCAGGCATATTACGTTTGTTTTTATCAGTTGTGTAGAAGTGACCAGTCTCTGCTGTAGAAACTAAACGGATTTTCTCACGAGCGCCTTTAGCTGCCATGTTTTAGCTCCTTAGATTTTTTCGCCACGAGCACGGATTTCAGCTAACACTGCATCAATGCCTTTTTTATCGATAATACGCATACCTTTCGCAGTTAAACGTAAGGTCACGAAACGGTTTTCACTTTCAACCCAGAAACGGTGAGTGTGAAGGTTTGGAAGAAAACGACGACGTGTCGCATTCAACGCGTGTGAGCGGTTGTTACCCACAGCTGGACGCTTGCCTGTTACTTGACAAACTCTAGACATAATAATCTCCAATAATTTAAATATAAGCTCGAGCTTATGGTTCGGATAATGAAGCTTAAAACTAAGCTTGCTTCCTCGTCAGGTCGCAGTATCCGACCCACTTACTATATTAAAGGTCGCAAATTATACTGACTTTATTTTCATTTCTCAAGTCCAAAAGCGATTTTTCCGTCTTTAAATGGAAATGAACGATAAAAAAATCATCAAATTCCCTAAAACTATAACAGATTATGTTCTGCAAAAGAATAACAAGTCCCTTTGCCGACAATAAAATGATCTAAAATACGAATCTCCATTAACTCGGCGGCTTCAATAATTTTTTGTGTGATCATTTTATCTGAATAACTGGGTTCTGCGATACCAGAAGGATGATTATGAGCTAAAATTAATGCGGCTGCATTGCAGTAAAGGCTTTCTTTGATGATTTCACGAGGATAAACATTCGTCACATTAATTGTGCCTAAAAATAACCGCTCTTTTTTAATCAAACGATGTTGATTATCTAAAAATAACACCATAAAAATTTCACGTTCTTCGTGGTGAAGCTCCGATTGAAGATAAAGCTTTACCGTAGATGTGTCTCTAAATACATGCTCTATTAACAATTCTTGCTTGAGATAGCGTTTGGTCATTTCTGTGGTGGCTTGTAGTTGAATAAACTGCGTAATGCCTAATCCTTTTACTTTGCAAAAGGCTTCTTTATCTGCGCTTAATAATATTCGAAGAGAGCCAAAATGTTGCAGCACGTTATGTGATAATTCCATGACAGGGCAGCCTTTAATCCCTGTACGTAAGAAAATAGCGAGTAATTCGTGATCTTCGAGGGCTTCAACGCCGTATTCCAATAATTTTTCACGAGGCATTAAAGGAGAGTTTGTTTGCATATTAATTAATGAAAAGAAAAAAAGTGCGGTTAATTTTCAGGATGTTTTCAATCTTTGCGAGAAGTCAGTTTTGTTTTTGGTATAGCGATCGCAAAATAAAATTTTTTATTGGTGAAATTTGAAGTAAAATAGGCAACCTTAAGTTGTTAAGTACTAACACACAAAAACATATCCATTCTATTAAGTCGTAGCGGAGTAGCAAATGAGCTTGAGCGGAAAGCGTATTGTTGTCGGGATTACAGGGGGCATTGCCGCCTATAAAACCATTGAGTTTATTCGTTTATTACGCAAATCTAACGCAGAAGTTCGAGTGGCTTTAACACCCGCTGCCGCTGAATTTGTCACACCTTTAACGCTACAAGCCATTTCTGGCAATGCGGTTTCTCAATCTTTACTTGATCCTCAAGCGGAATTAGCTATGGGGCATATTGAGCTCGCAAAATGGGCTGATGCGATTGTGATTGCGCCAGCTAGCGCCGATTTTATTGCGCGTTTAACCGTTGGAATGGCAAATGATTTACTCAGTACGATTTGTCTTGCGACAAGTGCACCTATTTTGCTCGCACCGGCTATGAATCAGCAAATGTACCGCCAGGCGATTACACAACAAAATTTGACCGCTCTTTCTGCGCGAGGTATTCATTTTGTTGGGCCAAATAGCGGTTTTCAAGCTTGTGGCGATGTGGGTGCAGGTAGAATGTCCGAGCCCGCTGAAATTTTCGAATCACTTCAATCACTTTTTGCTATTCAACAAGATTTAGCCGATTTAAGTGTCACTATTACAGCTGGTCCGACGCGTGAAGCTATCGATCCGGTTCGTTATATTTCTAATCACAGCTCAGGTAAAATGGGCTTTGCAATTGCCGAGGTTTTTGCAAAACGTGGGGCAAATGTCACCTTAATTGCAGGGCCTGTTAATCTGGCTACACCGAAAAATGTTCATCGTATTGATGTGACAACCGCCCATGAAATGTGGCAAGCCTCCCTTGAAAGTGCGGTCAAAAATCGCATCTTTATTGGCTGTGCCGCGGTGGCTGATTATCGAGTTGCGGAAGTCGCTGATCAAAAAATTAAGAAAACCAATGATAACGATGAGCTTTCTCTTAAATTGGTGAAAAATCCAGACATTATCGCAACTGTGGCAAGTTTAGAAAAAGATCGTCCATTTGTGGTGGGCTTTGCCGCTGAAACGCAAAATGTCGCTGAGTATGCGAAGAGCAAACTTCAACGCAAAAATTTAGATATGATTTGTGCCAATGATGTATCGGGTGGGCAAGTATTCGGACAAGATCAAAATGCCTTGCAGATCTTTTGGAAAACAGGCGAAAAAACCTTGCCATTAGCCGATAAAAATACATTGGCAGAAGTGTTGGTTTCTGAAATTGTTGAGCATTATCACAAATAAAATACGTTCAAAATTCGTTGGATTTTGTGACCGCACTTTTGTATTTAAGATTTCTTTTAAAGGATAATAAGCATGAAGAAAATTGATGTAAAAATTTTAGATAGCCGTATTGGCAACGAATTTCCTTTACCAACCTATGCAACCGAAGGTTCAGCAGGTTTGGATTTACGTGCATTGCTTGAAGAGGGGATTGAGATTCAGCCAGGCGAAACTAAACTTATCCCAACAGGCCTTTCAATTTATATTGCCGATCCGAACCTTGCAGCAGTGATTCTGCCTCGTTCGGGTTTGGGTCATAAACACGGTATCGTATTAGGTAACTTAGTGGGCTTAATTGATTCAGATTATCAAGGTCCATTAATGGTGTCTGTATGGAATCGTGGCCATGAACCGTTCAAAATTGAAGTCGGTGATCGTATTGCACAATTAGTCTTTGTGCCAGTCGTACAAGCAGAATTCAATATTGTCAGTGAATTTACTGAAACTGAACGCGGTGAGGGCGGTTTTGGTCATTCAGGTAAAAAATAAACTATGGTAGAACAATTATCTCTCGTAGAAGTTGATGAGATTGCCGCGGAAATCAAACCGCCAAAAATCGAAAAACGTACGGTAAAAGAACGTCGGCAACAAGTGTTGACGGTGCTTACCCATATGCTGCATTCTGAACGCGGAATGGAGCGTATGACGACAGCGCGTTTAGCGGAAGAAGTAGGGGTGTCAGAAGCGGCTCTTTATCGTTACTTCCCAAGTAAAACCAAAATGTTTGAAGCGTTGATCGATAATATCGAAGCGAATTTATTTAGCCGTATCACCACATCAATTCGTAATGAAACCAATACGATGAATCGAGTGCGTGACATTATGCAGATGATCCTCGACTTTGCACGTAAAAACCCAGGTTTAACCCGTATTTTGACTGGACATGCATTGATGTTTGAAGAGCCACTTTTACAGGCTCGTGTCGCGCAATTTTTCGATCGTCTTGAAATGCAATTTGTGAATATTTTACAAATGCGCAAATTACGTGAAGGGCGCGGTTTTAACGTTGATGAACGTATTATTGCAGGGCATTTAGTGACCCTTTGTGAAGGGCAGTTTATGCGTTATGTCCGCACAAACTTCCGTTTAGGCGCAAATCAAAGTTTTGAACAGCAATGGCGTTTTCTAGAACCACTTTTTGCTTAATTGACTTTAGTTGATAAATATATGATTATTCCGTGGCAAGAATTGCCAACCGAAACCTTAGAAAACATTGTGGAAAGTGTGGTACTTAGAGAAGGTACCGATTATGGTTCACACGAATTTTCGTTAGAACAAAAAAAACAACACCTACTAAACAAGATTCACAATGGAAGTGCTGTGATTGTTTGGTCAGAATTACATGAATCCATTGATATAAAAGATAAAATGGAATTTCTAAAATGAATCAATAGGAGCTTATATGTCAGAAGATGTAGAATTACTTGAAGAACAAAAGTTACAAGACGATGATCAGCAACGCGATCCTGCTCTGGATTGGTTCCTAACGCACTGTCATTTGCATAAATATCCTGCAAAATCGACCTTAATCCATGCAGGGGAAGATGCCAATATTTTATATTTCTTAATTAAAGGAAGCGTGATGGTTTCATCGAAAGATGATGAAGGCAAAGAGATGATTTTATCTTATTTAGGTGCCGGACAATTTTTTGGTGAAGCAGGTTTATTTGACGAAGGTTCGAAACGTTCTGCTTGGGTAAAAACGAAAACCCCTTGTGAAATTGCAGAAATTTCCTATAAAAAATATCGTCAGCTTATTCAAATTAATCCTGAGATTTTAATGTTCCTTACCGCTCAGTTATCAAAACGCTTGCAAAATACATCTCGACAAGTGACTAACTTGGCCTTTTTGGATGTGGCAGGCCGTATTGCTCAGGCGCTTATGCACTTGGCAAAACAGCCAGAGGCCATGACTCATCCTGATGGTATGCAGATTAAAATTACACGTCAGGAAATCGGTCAAATGGTGGGCTGTTCACGTGAAACCGTAGGGCGAATAATTAAGATGCTGGAAGATCAAAATCTAATTCATGCGCACGGTAAAACCATTGTGGTTTACGGCACTCGATAGTAAAAATAACCGTCTTTAATAAGACGGTTATTTTGTTTTTGTTACATTGATGTGATAGTTGAAATGCCTTTGTTAATTTTTATACGAAAAGCAAAAAAATACTTCTTTTAGTGCAATATCTTAATTGACAAAATAGCGGAAGACTTCTATCATACCACTGCCTTCCAATGTAGTTTCTTTGGAAGTCAGGATTGGTCTCCTGAATATATAAGTGGCTTTTAAAAGATTCTGAATCTTTTAATTTTATATCGCAGACTGGAACCCCAGAGATGCTTTAAATCTATGGTGGGCTAGGTAGAAATCCCGCAGGGATGCGATGCAGTAAGCCACTTGCTGTTAAGACCAATTCTGCTTAGTTCCACCACCCTTCAAAACAATCTTCAATTTTCAAACTTTATTTAACTCACTTCAAACGAGAAATTCTCAGCTAAAGTGCGGTCATTTTTTACTTTATTTTTGGCAAAAAAATACCGACCCATTTCGGAGTCGGTATTTCATTTGGTGTGTTATTTCACTTTTTGTTTCATGGCTTCTGCCACAAGTTCAGCTTCAGGGCCGAGAACCACTTGTAAGCCATCGTTACCAATTTTCACGATACCTTTTGCACCAAGAGACTTGAGCTGTTCTTCATTGATTTTGTGTTGATCCACTAAGCTTAAACGTAAGCGAGTGATACAAGCATCAATATTTTTGAAGTTATCAGCACCACCTAAAGCATCAATAAATTTGACCGCTCTTTCTTCACGAGATTGGCTCGCTGATGGTTGTGCTGCAGTCGTTTCTTCCGTTTCTTCTGTGCGACCTAATGTTTTTAAGTTGAACGCTTTAATTGCAAAACGGAATACTGCATAGTAAATCACGAAGAATACTAAGCCTTGTACGATTAGCATATACCATTCAACGGCTAATGGGTTGCGTGATGAAAGCACCATATCCACGAGACCCGCACTGAAACCGAAGCCTGCGATCCAATGCATTGTTGCGGCGATGAAGACGGAAATACCGGTCAATATCGCGTGGATGAAGTAAAGCACTGGTGCAACAAACATGAAAGAGAATTCTAATGGCTCGGTGATACCAGTGAAGAATGAGGCGAACGCACCAGCAAGCATGATTGATGCCACTTTAGTTCTTTGACTTGGTTTAGCGCTGAGATAAATCGCTAATGCGGCACCTGGTAAACCGAACATCATGACAGGGAAGAAACCGGCTTGGTACATACCCGTTACACCAACCGTTGCAGTGCCTTCAGCAAGTGATTTCGCACCACCTAAGAAGTTTGGAATGTCATTGATGCCCGCTACGTCAAACCAGAATACAGAGTTCAATGCATGGTGTAAGCCAACAGGAATGAGTAAACGGTTGAAGAAACCGTAAAGACCTGCACCAACAGCGCCTAAGTCTTTAATGCTTTCACCAAATGACACTAAACCGCCGAAAATATATGGCCAGATATAGAGCAATACGAAGCTGAGAAGCATCATGACAAAAGACACAACAATCGGCACGAGACGTTTTCCGCTAAAGAAGGAGAGTGCTTTAGGCAACTCCACTTGATAGAAGCGGTTATAAAGTTCAGCCGAAATCACCCCGATCAAAATCCCAATAAATTGGTTATTGATTTTCCCGAAAGCGGCGGGCACTTCACTTACATCGATATGTTGTAACTGAGCAACACTACCAGGTGAAAGTAGAGTTGTTACCACATAGTAACCCACTAAACCTGAAAGTGCAGCAGAACCATGTTTGTCCTTAGATAAACCGAAAGCAACGCCAACGGCAAAAAGCAGGCCCATGTTATCGATGATAGCACCGCCCGATTTAATTAAAAATGCAGCAAGTTGACTGTTAGCTCCCCAGCCATCTGGGTCAAGCCAATAACCAATACCCATCAGTACAGCCGCTGCTGGTAAGACAGCAACAGGTACCATTAAGGCTTGCCCAATTTTTTGCGCATAACCTAACACATTCATTTTTTTCTCCTATTTATAAGTAATGAAGTATTACTTCATATTCTAAAGTAAAAAAAAATATTTTGTACAAATGTGGTAACTTTATCTCAAAATTGAGAAGCCGATCACAATTTTTGAAATTGTACTTCAAAAAATATTTTTTTATGGTGCAAGTTTTACTGCGTTTTACTATAATGGACAAAAAGCCAAAAAGGAAACCAAGTGTTACTGTCTAATGTAGGAGTTTATATGTCGAAATTATCACATAATGAAGTCTTAGATAAAATCAAATTTGGTCTGATTGCTTCTTGTCAGCCTGTTGATGACGGCCCGATGGATAAACCAGAAATTGTGGCGGCGATGGCACAGGCTTCTGTTATTGGTGGCGCAGCGGGATTGCGCATTGAGGGCGTAGAAAATCTCAAAGCAACACGCCCTACCGTGAATGTACCGATTATTGGTATTGTGAAACGTGATTTACCTGACAGCCCTGTACGAATTACCCCGTTTTTGCATGATATTGAAGATTTAGCGAAAGCCGGTGCAGATATTATTGCCGTGGATGGGACAAATCGTCCTAGACCGGTAGATATTGAAAGTGCGGTCAAAAAAATCCACGAATTAGGCTGTTTAGCCATGGCTGATTGTTCGAATTTAGAAGAAGGCTTGTACTGTCAAAAACTCGGTTTTGATATTGTGGGCAGTACGATGTCTGGCTACACAGGTGGCACGGTGCCGGAAGAACCTGATTATCAATTAGTTAAAGATTTGAAAGCTGCAGGCTGCCGAGTCATGGCGGAAGGACGTTATAACACCCCTGAGTTGGCGAAAACTGCCATTGAAATTGGTGCTTATTGCGTGACAGTTGGTTCTGCATTAACGCGTTTAGAGCATATTGTAAGCTGGTTTGCTAAAGCCATTCATTCAGCAAAAAAATAAAGGAAGAAGACATGTCATTAACAGTGGATAGTGGTCAGACATTACAGCGTTGTTTGGCATTAGATATTGGTGGCACGAAAATTGCTTCTGCTATTGTGAAAAATGGCGAAATTGAGCAGCGAAAACAGATTTCCACGCCACAAGATGATGCCGCGCAAGCCATGCATCAAACTCTTGCTCAGTTGCTAAAAGAATATGAAGGACAGTTTGATTATGTTGCCGTTGCTTCAACGGGCATTATTAATCAAGGCATTCTGACTGCACTTAACCCTAAAAATTTGGGTGGATTAGCCCAATTTCCGCTAAAAGACAGCATTGCACAGCATACTGATAAACCGATTGGGTTGCTTAATGACGTGCAAGCTGCAGCCTATGCTGAGTATCAATTACAAAACCCTAATG
>CAJMPC010000002.1:0-39227 GCA_905215245.1 uncultured bacterium
TTCGCTTTAAGTAAGTCATAACCATGGGTTTCTGTTAAATATAAGTTACCCCAGTCATTGATACCGGTACGGATGATATAAATAAAACACCAAGAAAATGCTAATGCCCAGATAATGCTGTTTTTGAACACATAAATTTTAAGAATTTCCCAGTTAGATAAACCTAAACCTTCACTTTCATGTTCTTTTTCAGCAATATCATTACGCCATTCACCTACGGTTGGAAGTCCCATAGATGTTGGGCGATCGCGTAATAAGAAACAAAGAGCAAAACCGATGACACAGGCAATAATCCCTGGCACGATCATGCCATAACGCCATCCCCAATAAAGGGCAACGGCACCAGATAAAATTGGAATAAGTGCACCACCTAAGTTATGTGAGGTATTCCAAATAGCCCACCATAAACCACGTTCATTACGTGAGTACCAAGTATTCAGGATTTTTGAACATGGAGGCCAACCCCAACCTTGGAAAAAGGCGTTGATCATCCAAAGGGTGATAAACATAAAGACAGATGAACTCATGCCAAATAGAATGTTGACGATACCTGTCATCATTAAACCAATCCCCATAAAGTAACGAGGGTTAGAACGGTCACCAAGTACACCTGATAAGAACTTAGATACACCATAGGTGAGATAAAACGCCGTACCCATGATACCGATATCGGCTTTTTGTAGCCCTAAGTCCGTTAGCATGGCTGGCATAACGAAGTTAAAACTTTTACGAGTAAAATAGAAAACGGCGTAGCCGATATAACTGGTAATCATCAAATGTAATCGCCAGTAACGATAAGTTTTGTCGATCTCCTCTTTGCTTTTAGTAACCGGTAGATCCGGTGGTACACTGAAGATACCCATAATATTTCTCCTCTAATGATAATAAATCATTCCAGTATATTACAAAGCCAGTTTTCAAAAGGGGACTCAGATCAAAAAATAGGGAATTTATAGGAAAAAATGGCTTGATGAATAGTTGATTTGATGGTGTAAGAACAAAGTGCGGTCAAAAATTTTAAGGTTTTGATCGCACTTTGTTTTAGGAGGGTTTGGATGTGTTTTATGCTTTACGCTGCAAAATTAAAGAGCGACAATCATAGGGATTGTCTTCATCAGCTTGGCGATATTCTTCAAACTCGATGTTCCATTCAGCCCAATTAATTTCAGGGAAGAAGGTATCGCCGTCAATGTCTGCTTGAATTTGCGTGAGGTATAGTTTATCTGCTTTAGGTAAATATTGTTTATATAACTCGCCGCCAATCAACATAATTTCATCAAATTCTTTGACAAAATCGACCGCACTTTCAAAATTCTCTTTCCAGATGACACCTTCATGTTCGTAAGGCGTGCGTGAAAGGACGATATTGGTACGTTTAGGCAATGGGCGACCGATGCTTTCAAAGGTTTTACGACCCATAATTACCGGTTTGCCTGTGGTGTTTTTACGAAACCAAGCTAAATCAGCAGGCAAGTGCCAAGGCATTTGATTATCTTTTCCGATGACGTTATTTTTTGTTGTCGCAACGATCAAACTTAATGTCATATTTTCTATCCTATTTTTCTTTTTTTGCACTATATCATAGCTATTCACAAAATCTGTATATGAGGTTGGATTTTTCGTGATTTTTATTAATTTTAGTGCTAATTTAACCGCACTTTTCTATTTTTTCACTGAGGATAAACTATGTCGGCAAATCGCAAAACAATCGTCGTAAAATTTGGTACTAGCACATTAACACATGGTTCCCCAAAATTAAATGCACCTCACATGGTCGATATTGTTCGCCAGATTGCACAACTTCATCAAGCGGGTTTTCGTGTAGTGATTGTAACATCAGGGGCGATTGCTGCTGGACGACATTATTTAAATCATCCTCAACTTCCTCCAACCATTGCGTCAAAGCAGCTTTTAGCTGCAGTAGGGCAGAGTCAACTGATTCAAGCCTGGGAAAAATTATTTGCGATTTATGATATTCATATTGGACAAATTTTATTAACTCGTGCCGATATTGAAGATCGTGAACGTTTTTTAAATGCGCGCGATACATTACATGCGCTGTTGGACAATCACATTATTCCAGTGATTAATGAGAATGATGCGGTGGCAACGGCTGAGATTAAAGTAGGGGATAACGATAACTTATCGGCGCTAGTCGCGATTTTAGTGCAAGCGGAACAACTTTATTTATTAACGGATCAACAAGGCCTATACGAAAGCGATCCTCGTAAAAATCCAGATGCGAAATTGATTCCTGTGGTTGAGCAAATTACCGACCATATTCGTTCGATTGCAGGCGGTAGCGGTACAAACCTTGGTACTGGCGGGATGAGTACAAAAATTATTGCAGCAGATGTGGCAACGCGTTCAGGTATTGAGACCATTATTGCGCCAGGTAGCCGACCTGATGTCATTGTGGATTTGGCGTATGATAAACCAATTGGCACTAAATTTATTGCGCATCATTCAGATCGTTTAGAAAGCCGTAAACAGTGGTTATTTGCCGCACCATCAGCGGGTGTGCTGACCATTGATCAGGGTGCTGAAAATGCCATGTTAGTACAGAATAAATCGTTGCTGCCAGCAGGGATTACGGCTGTGGAAGGGCGTTTCTCACGTGGTGAAGTCGTCAAAATTAAGAATCTCTCTGGTAAAGTGATTGCACTCGGTATGCCTCGTTATAACAGCGATGCGTTGGAATTAATCAAAGGGAAAAAATCCCAAGAAATTGAACAAATTCTTGGTTATGAGTACGGTGCAGTTGCATTACATCGTGATGACATGATTGTGCTATAGCTTAAAATAGAAATCGGATCTCTTATATTTTCTGAACCTTCCTTTTATTTTGTCGGTCTATAAAACTATAAAAAGGGTAATAGCCCGACATTAAGTAGTAAAAGGAGACAACATGAGATTAATAGCGACCGTTTTAGCTGTTGGGCTATTAAGTGCTTGTACGCAGGGCTATTATGTGAAACATCGTAGCCCCATTTCAGTGAGCAAACACGTAAAACGTTTAAATACGACGGCTTGTCATGATAAAGATGACTGGTATTTAGATGGTTATCGTGTCGGAAAAGATTTCCAAGCGCAAAGCCAATCTCAATTGAATAAACGAATTAATTATTGTGGCCGACGTGTACCTGAAGAGCTAAGAACTGCATGGTTTAATGGGTTTGATGCCGGCTCAAATGGCGTTCAGATTGATATAGAGGGTTATGATGAGGATGCGATCTTAACCTATGATTATGACGATGATGATCGTTATAGCGAAGACGACGAAGAATAAAAAAGTGCGGTTAATTTTAACCGCACTTTTTCTTTTTAAAGGATATCGAGTAATTCAACTTCAAACACTAAGGTTGAGAATGGTGGGATAGATGCGCCCGCACCACGTTCACCGTAAGCTAATTCGTGTGGAATAGTGAGTTTCCATTTAGAACCAACAGGCATCATTTGTAATGCTTCAACCCAACCACGAATTACACCATTTACTGGGAATTCAGCCGGTGTGCCACGTGCAACAGAGCTATCGAATACAGTACCATCTGGTAATGTACCTGTGTAGTGAACACGTACTTTGTCCGTTGCAGCTGGTTTGTTACCGTTACCTTCAGTTAAAATTTCGTATTGTAAACCGCTGTCAGTAACTTTTACGCCCGCTTTTTTCGCGTTTTCTTCTAAGAATTTTTTACCTTCTTCTTCAATCGCTTTAAATTGCGCTTGTTGTGCTTCAGCCGCTTGCTGTTGAAGCGCTTGAACAGGATGCATTAAATCATTAATTTCTAATGCAGGTTGATTACGGTTTAACGCATCGAAAATGCCTTTTGCTACCGCTTCAACAGAAATATCCATTTGGCTATCTGCTAATTGTTGACCGATTTGTAAACCGATACCGTAGCTGCCTTTTTCAGAAATACTTTCTAATTTTACTTGTTCAAAAATTTGAGCTGTCATGTTTTTTCCTTTGTTGTAAAACTATTTTTTCAATGCCAAGATTTCACCCATGCGAACAGGTTCATCAACACTTAAATGATCGGCAATTTGTACTTGGCCGGCTTGGAATAAATTAATCACGGTAGAACCAAGTTGGAACCAACCCATTTCTTGACCTTTGCTTAATTTAACCGCACTTTCACCTTCATAAGTCCATACTTTCACTTCGTTATGACGTGGCGGATTAATAACGCCAGCCCAAACAGTGCCGATACTAGCAGTGATTGTTGCGCCCACTAAGATTTGTACCATGGTGCCGAATTCAGTATCAAAGACACAAATTACACGCTCATTACGCGCAAAGAGGTTCGGCACATGTTTCGCTAAAAATGGATTGACGGAGAATAAATCACCCGGTACGTAAATCATTTTGCGAAGAGTACCATCACATGGCATATGCACACGGTGATAATCACGTGGTGATAAATAAGTGGTGATGAATTCCCCATTTTTAAAGGTCTCAGTTAAATCTTTATCTTCTGCTAATAAATCATTTAAGCTGAAAAAGTGACCTTTTGCTTGTAATAGGCGGTCATCTTCAATGTGCCCACATTCACTTACACGGCCATCCGCAGGGCAGCAAAGTGCGGTTGGATTTTGGTTAATTGGTCGTGCATTTTCTTTTAATGGACGGATAAAGAATTCATTAAAACTGGCGTAATCACTGAATTTTTCTTTTTCAGCAATGCTCATATCAATGTTGTATTTTTTTGCAAACGCTTTAATCACAAAATGTGTCACTGCGCCCCATTTTTGTTTAGCTAACCAACCTGCTGCTTGTGTCATATAGATTTGTGGCATCACATATTGAAATGCAACTTTTAGGCGTTGCCAATAAGAAATTGGGTTCATTGATTTCTCCGATAAGATTAAAAAGTTGGGCGATTATAACAACTTATTTCACTTGTGCAATGTTAGTCGATGTTTTTGCGTAAGATGAAAGCAAGAAGCCGACATTTGCCGGCTTCTTTTTGTATTTATAAAATCATTTTGACTAATTTGTCTGCTTGAATCCGAGCAAATTTCTTCAACAGTTTTTGCACTGGTTCAGGATATTGCGTTAATTCTTCTAATTCAGAATAATCTTGCAATACTTTGGTATGTTGGCGGATGTACGATAATTCTTTTTCCGCTTGTGACAGAAGTTCTTGTTTTGGATCGTGGATTAATAATCCATTTTCCGCATCTAAACGCCATGCACGAGGATTCAGGTTGTTCCCTGTTAAAAGAATATACTGATTGTCCACCCAAACACCTTTGAGGTGATAAGTGTTATCGCCGTCTTTCCATAAACGCACCGTTAAATGGCCATTTTTAATGTAAGCATCAAATTTCTCACAGAAACGACGAAGATTGCTTTCATATAAATAAGGCAATGCACCTGCCATTTTAAATGGCTGCTCTGGTGGAATATAGAAATCGTTCGCGACTTTATCACCCACGATAATTTCGACACGCTTTCCTTGCTCTAATAAGCGGGCAAGTTTACTTCTTAGTGTGCGAGGGAAGTTGAAATAAGGGGTGCAAATCACCAATTTTTCCTGCACTTGTAAGAATAAATCTTCGATAACTTGATTTAATTCATTGCCTGATGCACCTAAACCAAAAAGTGGTGAAATGGTTAAAACATCGGAAAAACCAACCGCACTTTCTAGCTGATATTCAGCATGAGCCGCTAAGTTTTTACGATAAGCTTTTATTGCACTACGAATTTCTTTGGTGCGCGGGCGATTAGCCACATCTAATGGATGTACTGCGCTGAAATCCAATAAATAATCATTGATGAAATTAACCATAGAGTCTGCCAGTGCAGCATTATGGATTTTTTGATAGCGGTCGTAACGGTATTTATCTTGTTGTTGTAAATACACGTTATTGATGCTTGCGCCGCTATAAAGCACGGTATCGTCAAAGACAAAGCCTTTAATATGTAATACACCGAAGACTTCGCGGGTATTAATTGGCACACCGAAGAACATATTCGGTTCATCGGGAAGTTGATAGGTTTGTCGTTGTTCACAATACCAATCAGCGTTAGTAGCAGATTTTTCTGCACCGAGTAAATTGCGTTGTCCGCGATGCCAATCCACTAAAATTTTCACATCCAATTCTGGATGATCTTGCTTTACGCGATAAATTTCATTGAGAATTTCTTGTCCCGCTTCATCTTTTTGCCAATAAAGCGCGGTTACGTAAATGCGTTTTTTAGCTTGGCGAATTAATTCTATAATTTGTGCTTTGAATTCAAGCGGACTAAACAGAAACTCAACCTGTTCTGCCTGTAAAGGAAGAAAAGGCAAATTTTTTAAATTTTGTTCTGCTCGTTTAGCTTTATTGATTAACATAATCGATCTCTACACTAAAAATTAATGCTCTAGTTTACAATATTTCCTTTGTGGATTGATAGAAAAAAGGTTTTTTTTCGTTATAATGCTCACAAATTTTCGCATTTTTTGGCGAATTATTATCCAATTTTTCCTTCGAGAAGCAAATTATGAGCAATTCACGCAAACCATCATTCCAAACTAATTCCACCAAATCTTTTCAAGAGCGTAGCCCAAAACGTGCATTTAATGACAAAGAACGTCGCTTTGATGATCGTCGTAATAATGAAAAACGTGAGGGAAATCGACCGCACTTTGATAAAAAACGGGATGATCGCAAACCTTCTCGTGGCTTCCAACAGCAAGAAGTGAGAGAACCAAAAATTGCTGAACTTTCATTAAATAAAGCGAATGGTGAAAGAGGCGCGGTAAAAGTAACGGTGAAAAGTACTGGCGTGAGTTATAAACCGAAAGAAAAGAAAACAGGCGCATTATCGCCACGCGCACCAGAGAAAATTAAAAAGAACCGTGCTGAAGAAATGAAAGTGTATGGTGAAAATGCGTGCTTAGAATTGTTTGCTGAGCGTCCAGAGAGCATTGTTCGCGTATGGGCAACGGTGCAAATGGCACATCGAATTGGCGGGATTTTCAGTTATTTAGCCGCGAATAAAAAAGTGTATCACGTGGTGGACAGCGATGAGCTAAGCTTAGTAAGTGGCACTGAGCATCATGGTGGCATTTGTATGCTAGTGAAGAAGCAACGTACTTTCTCTTTGCAAGGTTATTTAGATGTCCCGCGTCAAGAAGACTGCTTGGTATTGCTTGATCAAGTCAATAATGCGCAAAACCTAGGTGGCGTTGTGCGTACTTGCGCCTTCTATGGCATTAAAAATGTGGTAACAAATCAAGTTGAACAGCTTTATGCACCGGCTGCGATGCGTGTGGCTGAAGGCGGAATGGAGCATATTCGTATTTTAGAAACAGAAAGTACAGAAATTGCGTTAGAGGCTTTACGTAAGGCGGGTTATCAGATTATTCATGTATCAACCAATAAACAGGGTATTGCGTTGGAACAACTCAAATTTGCAGCCAAAGTTGCATTAGTATTGAGTGAAGGCAGCACAGATGATATTCGTGAGAAAGAAGATGTGAATGTGCGTCTTTCTTTAAGTAATCCATTAAAAACCGGATTAAATATTGCGGTAAATACAGGAATTTTATTAGCGCATTGGTATGTAAAATAACCTCAAGTGCGGTTATTTTTACACTTATTTTCAAGGCTGGCAGATGTCAGCCTTTTTTCTTTTTTAAAATGTGTGTCACTCAATTTTTCATCTTTCTTTCATAAAGTTTTTGGGGGAAGTTGGACAAAAGATCTATACTATTCCGAGTAGTTATTTTACAGGGAGTTTTTATGCCTGAACGTTCAGCAAACATCAGTACACACGATCCTTTCGGGAGCTTATTAGGCTATGCGCCGGGTGGCATTGCGATTTATTCATCCGATTATCATACAGCCGATGAGAAAGAGTATCCGGATGATGCTGCCTTTCGCAGTTATTTAGGACGAGAATACATGGGCTATAAATGGCAGTGCGTGGAATTTGCGCGCCGTTATTTATACCTCAATCATGGCATGGTGTTTACTGATGTGGGAATGGCTTACGAGATCTTTTCTCTACGATTTTTACGTCAAGTGGTCAATGATGCCTTATTACCCTTACAAGCCTTTGCAAATGGCTGCAAACGTAAGCCTGAAGCAGGAGCCCTTTTAATTTGGCAAGAGGGAGGCGAATTTAAACATACGGGGCATGTGGCGATCATTACCGAAGTCTTAGAGGATAAAATTCGCATCGCTGAGCAAAACGTGATTCACTCTCGCTTACCTAGCGGGCAGCAATGGACGCGTGAATTACCGATGACAGTTTCTGAAACAGGCTATTTTTTGCATGATACCTTTGATGATACTGAAATTTTAGGTTGGATGATCCAAACGGAAGACACCGAATACAGTCTGCCGCAGCCAACGCCAGAAAAAGAGAAACTTGAAATTCATGCAGAACATATTGAAAACAACGGTCAGTTTGAGCATAAATGGCTGAATGAGCAAAATGAATTTAAAGCTGCCTATGTGAAGGCTATGGGAGGGCATAAAGTCAGCCATTCGGATCAATATCGCTATTTTACGATATCTGAAACAGCACAACATGAGTTGATTCGTGCAACCAATGAATTACATTTAATGTATTTGCATGCCACAGATAAAGTTTTAAAAGACGATAAGCTATTAGAATATTTCAATATTCCAAAATTATTATGGCCTCGCTTACGGTTGTCTTGGCAAAATCGTCGTTATCAAACCATTACGGGGCGTTTAGATTTCTGCATGGATAGCCGCGGATTGAAAGTATATGAATACAACGCAGATTCAGCCTCTTGTCATGCGGAAGCCGGTGAGTTTATGAATCGATGGGCAATCCAAGGCGGATTGAATATGGGTGAAAATCCTGCTGATGGTTTACGTAATGCGCTAGCAGATAGCTGGAAACACAGTGAAGCTACGTCGCTTGTTCATATTATGCAAGATCATGATGATGAAGAAGATTACCACTCATTGTTTATGCGTAACGCACTGGTTCAAGCGGGATTTCAAGCCAAAATTATTCATGGCACAGAGGGATTACATTGGGATAGTCGTGGTCGTCTAATTGATGATGAAGACAACCAGATAAAAACGGTATGGAAAACATGGGCTTGGGAAACCATGTTAGAGCAACTTCGTGAAGATGCGACAGGTATGGAAGTCGCTCCACCGATTCGTACAGGCTATCCGGAAGATAAAGTGCGGTTGATTGATGTGTTACTTCGTCCGGAAGTTTTGGTTTACGAACCTCTATGGACGGCTATTCCAAGTAATAAAGCGATCTTACCAGTGTTGTGGTCATTATTCCCAAATCATCGTTATCTACTCGAAGCAGGATTTGAATTAACACCTGAACTGATTAAGAATGGTTATGCACAAAAACCAATTGCAGGTCGTCGAGGTGATAATGTGAAATTAATTGGTGAGTGTAAATCGGTGCTTGATAGCAAAGATGGTCGTTTTGGTAAGCAGGAGAGTATCTACCAACAACTTTGGTGTTTACCAAAAGTGGAAGACCAATATGTTCAGGTCTGTACTTTTACTGTAGGTGGGCATTATGGTGGTATCTGTTTACGCTCAGACCCGAGTTTGGTCATTATGGGAAATAGCGATATGCAACCATTGAGGGTATTATCTGATAAAGATTTCCTTAAGAAATAAAACAAAATCGGCATTCAAAATGAGTGCCGATTTATTATCATCAATTTATTAGATTATTTTGCATCTTTGTTATCAGCAGGTTTTTCATTTGCTTTTAACATATCCGCAGGAATAAAGCTTTGTTGTACTTTTTCCATGTGTGGAAGGTTATGCGCAATACCTTTGTGACAATCAATACAGGTTTTGTTTTGTTCCTGTGCAAGTGCGTGCATTTGTTGTGCCACAGTTTTTTGTTGAGTAAAGTCCATATCATTGAAGTTATGACAGTTACGGCACTCTTGTGAGTTATTCGCTTTCATACGCGCCCATTCGCGTTCTGCCATTTCTAAACGATGTTTTTCGAATTTTTCTTTAGTATCGACTTTACCCGTAAAATATGCATAAACTTCAGTCGATGCCTGCATTTTACGAACCATTTTTGGAATAAATTCATGCGGAACGTGACAGTCAGAACAAATCGCTTTCACACCTGAACGGTTGCTAAAGTGAACTGAATCTTGGTACTCAGGTACCACGTCGTTAGTATGACAATCTGAACAGAATTGCTCAGTATTAGTTGCCGACATTCCTGCGTTAAACAGGTTAGTTCCGACGATAGTCCCAATGATGGTTAATAAAATAACTCCACCAATTGCCATTTTGCTCGGAGAGCGTAACCAACGGCAAACTTTCTGAATGCTTGATTTAATCATGGTTTAGCTCCTTATTTACCTTGCATTTGACGAATGGTTTCAAATTTATTTTGAATAATTGGGTTCACGTCAGTTTGTTGAACGTGGCATTGTAAACAGAAATAACGACGTGGCGAAGTACCTTCCGTTTTTTGTCCATCACGTGTTAAAAAGTGGCTTTCAGGTACGCGAGGTGCACCCGTTGTTGGAGCAACATCCGGAGAGTGGCAGCCTAAACATTGGTTAGCATTCTTAGTCACTTGTAAACCACGAACGCTGTGTGGAACAAGTGGTGGTTGGTGAGGGAAGGTCACAGGAATATTACCAACATCTTTATAAGGATTCGTAAATGCTGGTGCAACACTTTCTACTGTTTTATCAATGCTGTTTGCAACTTGCGGTGCATCGGCGAATGCCAATCCACTACATAAAGCCAGCATGAAAATAAATGATTTTTTCATGAAATCCACTCCATTAAATAATTAAATATTTTTAATTTTTATTTGTTTCTCAAAGCGAGAGCCAAATGCAAATACATTTTCTGCGCAGACGTCAATACAACGTCCACAAGTAATACAATCTTTTGCCAGTATAATTTGGCTATCTTCTGGTCCACCGTGCAAAGGAAGTCTTAATACTTGCGGTTCAGGGCAAACATTATAACAATCCATGCAACGGTCACAGCGATCGCGATCGATTACATTAATTTTAATTAGGCTTTTAGCTCCAATGACACCATAGATTGCACCAATTGGGCAAAGGTGACCACACCAGCCATGTTCAGCAACGAGTAAGTCAAATAGGAAGATAACTGCTACCAACCAAAGGGTTGCACCTGTTCCAAAGACAAAGATACGTCCAAGTGCAGCAACAGGGTTTATCCATTCCCATAAGAGTGTGCCAGTTATTGCGCTACCGACCAAAATCACCGCTAAAATCACATAGCGAAGTTGGCGTGAAATTTTTAATGATTGTCGAATACCTAATTTTCTACGTAACCAAGCTGCAGCATCCGTTATCATATTCATTGGACAAACCCAACTACAAAAGGCTTTACTCGCCACGACTGCGTAGAATATTACAATAATCAAGGCCCCAATAATCGTTGTGATTTCTGGTAGGTAACCTGTCGCTAAACTTTCAGCGGTCATCAATGGATCTGTCAATGGCACAGTATCCAAAAGCATACTTGAGCTGTAATTGCCTTTTAAAATCCAAACTTGCCAAATCGGGCCACTTAAGAACATTAAAATAATACTTAATTGACTAATCCGACGCAGAATTAAAAAGCGATAAGCATGCCACCAACCGAGTTTTTGGCGAGCTTCTAAGCCTGCATCTTTAGGCTTATTCGGGGTGTATTTTTCAGCCATTATTTAACCCCCTTAATATTTAAGTCCAGATTTGGGAACTGTTCTGCTTCCGGAACCGTTGTTGGATTTGGTACATAATCCATTGTTGCACGGTTTGGTGTTGCCACCTTTTGGTTTGGTTGAACTTGCATTGGCTGATAAACCGGCTCATGTGAGCCTTCCGGCATACGAGCATCCATTGCTGGACGTAAGCCATCTGGATGTTGCTCCTCAATTAAGGATTTTCCGGCGTTTTGTTTTTCTTTCCAGCCTAAGCGATAGTGGCGACCGAGTAGTCCTTTGGCGATATCCATCGGTAAGACTTTAATTGCCGCTTCTTCTAACACACAAGCTTGTTCGCATTTACCGCATCCGGTGCAAGCATCGGAGTGAACAGTTGGAATAAGCTTTGCATGAATCCCAGTACGATCATTGTGGATACGTTCAAGTGTAATCGCTTTATCTACTAATGGACAAACGCGATAACAAACATCACAACGTAAACCTTGCCAGTTTAAGCAGGTTTCATGATCCAGCAAGACGGCTAAGCCCATTCTGGCATCATTGATATCTTTGAGTTCTTTACTTAATGCACCACTTGGACAGGCATTCATACATGGAATATCCGGACACATTTCGCAAGGTTTATCCCGAGCGATAAAGTAAGGTGTGCCCGCTTCCATTGGTGAAATCAGCGAAGCTAAATGCAACATATCATATGGACACGCTTGGACGCATTGTCCGCAACGGGTACAAGCTGCCAAGAAATCCTTTTCCGGTAAAGCACCAGGTGGACGCAAGGCGATCCCTTCTTTAGCTTTAGCTTGCTGTTGCTGTAAGCCAAGAATAATACCAACCCCACATACTCCGGCAGCCGTTCTTGTCACATTTTTTAAAAACTGACGACGGTTAGGATCAAGTTTCATCTGCGTTTCCTTTTATAAGTATAAGCGATCTAATTTTGTAAAAACGTTGCAAAATTTGACCGCTCTTATTTTAAATTCCCTTCTCTAAAGAGAGGAGTGACTAGAAACGAAAGGAAAATCCTACGCTTTTTCCACTTTAACTGCACATTTTTTATAGTCGGTTTCACCTGAAATCGGATCGGTTGCATCCAATGTTAATTTGTTCGTAAGCTGACCCGCATCAAGGAAGGTGGTGTAAATTAAGCCCTGAGGACATTTGTTACGACCACGGGTATCTAAGTAAGAAACCATTTCACCACGACGTGTAATTAATTTCACTTTATCCCCATGACGTAAGCCATATTTTTTCGCATCCGCTGGGTGCATCCAAACTAAGTTGTTCGGGAATGCTCGGTGTAATTCAGGTACACGACGTGTCATAGTACCAGTATGCCAGTGTTCAAGAACACGACCAGTACATAACCATAATGGATATTCTTCATCTGGTGATTCTGCAGGTGCTTCATAAGGTACACCTAAGATAATCGCTTTTTTATCTGGATAGCCATAGAATGCGATATCTTCACCTGGTTTGACATACGGGTCAAAGCCTTCACGGTAACGCCATAAGGTTTCTTTACCATCAACAACCGGCCAACGTAAACCACGCACTTGGTGATAAGTATCGAATGGCGCTAAGTCATGACCATGTCCACGACCGAAATCAGCGTATTCTTCAAATAAACCTTTTTGTAAGTAGTAACCAAAGTGATCAGCTTCATCATTGATGTATCCTGGAACATCTGTTGGTACTTTAAATTTGTTTACTTCCCCATTTTCGAAAAGTACTTGGTATAAGGTTTTACCACGGTATTCTGGCATTTGAGCTAATAATTCTTCACCCCATACTTCATCAGTTTTGAAGTATTTAGAGAATTCAACAATTTGCCATAAGTCAGAACGAGACTCACCCGGGCCTTTTACTTGTTGACGCCATAATTGAGTACGACGTTCTGCATTACCATAGCCCCCTTCTTTTTCTACCCACATACAAGTTGGAAGAATTAAGTCAGCGGCAACCGCAGAAACGGATGGGTAAGGGTCTGAAACAACAATGAAGTTTTCAGGGTTACGCCAACCAGGGAAAATTTCCTCGTTAATATTCGGACCACCTTGCATGTTGTTGGTACAAAGTTGCCATAAGAAGTTTAATTTACCATCTTTTAATGCACGGCTTTGTTGTACAGCTGGGTATCCAGGAACAGTTGGAATGGTACCTTTTGGTAATTTCCATTTTTTCTCAGTGATTTCAACGTGTTTAGGATTGGTTACCACCATGTCCGCTGGTAAACGGTTAACGAAAGTACCAACTTCACGCGCTGTACCACAAGCTGAAGGTTGACCAGTTAATGAGAACGGACCACAACCTGGTTTAGAAATTTTACCGGTTAATAAGTGTACGTTATAGATCATATGGTTAACCCATACACCACGAGTGTGTTGGTTAAAGCCCATTGTCCAGTAAGATACTAAGTTCTGTTCTGGATCGGCGTACATTTTCGCAAGGGTTTCAAGTTGATCTTTTGGTACACCAGAAATACGGTGTGCTTCATCTAATGTATAAGGAGCAACGATTTTCTTGAATTCTTCGAAGTCAGAGTCATACATTTTACCTGCAGTTTTACGATTTTTCGCTGCAACTTCAAGTGGGTGTTCTGGACGTAAACCGTAACCGATATCGGTTTCACCACGTTTGAATTTGGTGTGTTTGTTAACGAAGTCCCAGTTCACTTTATCATTTTGGATAATGTAGTTTGCAATGTAGTTAAGAATTGCAAGATCTGAATGTGGATTAAATACGATAGGCACATCAGCTAATTCAAACGAACGGTGTTCGAACGTTGACATAACCACAACTTTCACATTATCAGAAGAAAGACGACGGTCAGAAATACGAGACCATAAAATTGGGTGCATTTCTGCCATGTTTGAACCCCAAAGTACAAACGCATCGGTTTTTTCGATATCGTTATAGCAACCCATTGGTTCATCCATACCGAATGTACGCAGAAACGCAGCCGCAGCAGATGCCATACAGTGACGAGCATTCGGGTCGATAGTATTTGAACGAAGACCAGCTTTCCAAAGTTTTACTTTTGCATAGCCTTCATAAATAGTCGTTTGACCAGAAGAGAACATCCCTACAGCATTTGGTTCTTTTTTCTTCAAGATGTCTTTGATTTTTTCCGCCATGATAGTGAAAGCTTGATCCCAAGAAACAGGTGTAAAGTCACCTTCTTTATGGAATTTGCCATCTTTCATACGTAATAACGGAGTTTGTACACGGTCAGCACCGTACATGATTTTAGAAAGGAAGTAACCTTTGATACAGTTTAAACCGCGGTTTACTTCTGCATCTGGGTCACCTTGAGTTGCGACAACTCGACCATCTTTGGTTCCTACCAATACGCTACATCCTGTACCACAGAAACGACATGGCGCTTTATCCCATTTGATGCCCATATCTTCTGCCGCATCAACCTGTTTAACAGGGATGGTCATACCGGCAGCCGCTGCCGCTGCAAGCGCAGCATTGGCTTTCATAAAATCTCTACGATTAAGTTCCATAGTTTTCCCCACTCGTTGTTGAATTTTTTAGAATATACAAAAGAGTATGTATTCCTAAATTATTTATTTTTCATCTAAGTAATTAGAAATTAAAGACACGACAATCACTCCTGGGATATCTTTAATTTCATCCATAAGATCCGCTAATGCTAATTGACGGTTACTTTCAAGGGTGACCACCAATTTGCCTTCATCAGATTTTTCGCCATGAATCTCAGCGGTTGGAATCGCTAAAATGGCTTCTTTGACTTGGTTAAGTTTTTCTGGTCTGGCTTGCACAACAATGCTGCATACATACCAGTTTTCATTTTCGCTAAATTGACTCATCTGTATTTGTTTCAATATTAAAAATTTTTATTGCTTTTGTTGGGCAAACACTTAGGCAAGCGCCACAACCATTACAGCTTTCTAAATCTAAAATGGGTTTTGCCACACCACCAAGCTGTAATTGAAAACGGATGGCATTCATCGGACAGCTATCTTGGCAACTTCGACATTCCACTCGATTTTCTGTGAGGCACTGCGTTGTAATCTCAACTTTATGTGCCCAAGGCTCTTCTTCTAATGAACGAAAAATCGGTTGTTCGCAGACTAAAACACATTTTTGGCAGAAAGTGCATTCGCCTTTGTCAAATTGTATTTCAGGAAAGCCGCCATCGCCTTTTACGATAATTTGGGTTTCACATACCAGTATGCAATCACCGCATCGAGTACATTTATCTGTAAAGTCTGTTTCGTTTACCGACCAGGGGGGACGGATAGCATTTATACCTTGAATTTTAGCGTTTTCAGAATGTAACGATTGTAAAAATTGCCCACGTAATAATTGTCTGCGAGAAGGATTTTCAATCGCCATATTTTTCTTTAAAGTTCGGTATTTTCAGGGGGAGCATTATCGAGCTCCGATAACAAAATAGTAACTACCTAAAAGGAGTAATTTTTAAAAAATATACACTTTTATTGAGTTAGATCAAGGATATTTTTAAAATATGTTATTAATGTAAATAAATTGTTAAAATATAAGTGAAAATGATTATTAAATAGGGCGAATGATCCGCCCTAAAGTGTGCTTAAAATATTATGCGTTTTTTGTTGGGTAATCGCACCAAATATCGAATAATTCGCTGATTTCGATTTGTTGCAATTTATTCGCTTCTAACCATTTTTGTACTAATTGGCGGTGGCTTTCATCACATTTACCGATTTTCTCTAAGCAAACTAAACCTTCCCAATGTAAATAGCCGCTACCTTCATAAGCTAAGCCGTTTGGTTGAATCACTTCAGCAATAAAACGATCAACGGTTTCATCGATAGTTTCGATGCTAGTTCCTTCAGCAAATTGCCAATTCACTAAAAAGCCTAATTCTTGGAATTCAGCTAAGTGAAGTTTTTTACGTTGACGTTGATTACGAGTTTTCATTTTCAATGTTCTCCTATGTTAAGGTAATGGGTATAGTCATCATCTCGATGATTATTTTTTCTGAAAGTACAAATCCCACACACCGTGACCTAAACGATGACCGCGCGCCTCAAATTTGGTAAGAGGGCGGAAATCAGGACGTGGAATATAATCTTGTTCGGCAGTATTGACTAAATTTTCATTGGCTGAAAGCACTTCGAGCATTTGTTCCGCATAGTTTTCCCAGTCAGTTGCCATATGAATAAAGCCATTTGGTTGTAATTTTTGAACGACTTGCTCTACAAAGTGCGGTTGGACAATGCGGCGTTTATGATGTTTTGCTTTATGCCAAGGGTCTGGGAAGAAAAGCTGTAAACCACCTAATTCACTATCTTTCACACAATCACGTAAAATTTCAGTGGCATCATGGCAAATCACGCGAAGGTTTTTCACGCCTTTTTCTACCGCATAAGCAATACAGGCCCCCACACCAGGCGTGTGCACTTCAATACCGAGATAATTTTTATCAGGATTCGCTTCAGCCATATCCACTAGAGATTTCCCCATCCCGAAACCAATTTCTAATATAACAGGATTCGTATTGCCATAAATAGCAGCAAAATCAAAAGGGGCGTTTTGATAATCTAATCCAAGATCAGCCCAGTGATCGTTCATCATATTTTTTTGAAAATCACTTAAGCGCCCCGTCCGCAACACAAAGCTACGAACTTTACGTTTATAACGACCATCTTCTGTAAATTCAGCCGTTTCAACGGTTTTATGTTTTTGATCAGCAAAGGTTTTTTGCTCTTCTGTCATGGTTTTTATTCGCTCAATTAAAATTGGCGGCGATTATACACTAAAAGGCAAGGTTGTGGGATTTTTCCACCTAATTCCCGTATAATAGCGAAAATTTTTAATTGTTTTTTGTTATGAATATTGTCCGAGTTGCATTAGCCGTACCGCTCCCCCGATTTTTTGATTATCTCTATTCGCCCGACTTGACGCCAATTGTTGGTGGACGAGTGTTGGTGCATTTTGGTTCGCAAAAACGAGTCGGGATCGTGGTGGATTTGCCGGCTTCTTCGGATGTAGCAAAAGAGAAGTTAAAACCGATTATTGATGTACTTGATGCTGAATCACTCTTTAATTCGACAACTTGGGATTGGTTAGCTTGGTCCGCTAATTATTATCGTGCTGCCTTAGGCGATGTGTTGTTTCAAGCGTTGCCAGTCAAACTTCGTAATGGAGAAAGTGCGGTTAAAAATGACCGCACTTTTTGGCGTATTACGGAACTTGGAAAACAAGCGTTAGAATTGGGTGCATTAAAACGCGCTAAAAAACAAATTGAAGCCTTAAATTTGTTGCTAACGCAAGATCTAGAAAAAGGTAACAATGAAATCAGTTCCGCAATTTGGTCAGCCCTTAAAGGCAAAGATTATGTGGAAGAGATTATTGTGTCTACTGAACAAAAAAGTTGGCAGCAAGCTCTAGGGGATAATCCTTTAGTTAATCTTGATAACCGATTGACCTTAAACAAGCAACAAGCCCTTGCATTTAGCCAGTTGCTTTTCCAAGAAGGCTTTAATGTGTGGTTGTTAGAGGGCGTGACCGGTTCGGGCAAAACTGAAATCTATCTGCAATACATTGAAGAAGTCTTAAAGAAAGGCAAACAGGTTTTGGTTCTTGTACCGGAAATTGGGCTTACCCCTCAGACCGTGAGACGGTTCCAAGCTCGCTTTAATGTAGAAATTGATGTATTGCATTCCAACTTGAATGATACGCAGCGCTTAAATGTTTGGGAGCGAGCAAGAACAGGACAGAGTGCAATCGTGATTGGTACGAGATCCGCGCTTTTCACCCAGTTTTCAGATCTCGGCTTAATCATTTTAGATGAAGAGCATGATGGTTCGTTTAAACAGCAAGATGGTTGGCGTTATCATGCGAGAGATTTAGGCATTGTGCTTGCTCAAAAACTCAATATTCCTATCTTATTAGGTTCTGCCACACCAAGTTTGGAAAGTGTGAATAACGTACAAAATGGTAAATATCATCATTTGGTGCTATCAAAAAGGGCTGGAAATGCAACCGCACTTCGCCAGTTTGTGATTGATTTAAAACATCAACGAATTCAAAACGGCTTATCTGAACCGCTATTGCA
This sequence comes from uncultured bacterium, assembly GCA_905215245.1. Lineage (GTDB taxonomy): Bacteria > Pseudomonadota > Gammaproteobacteria > Enterobacterales > Pasteurellaceae > Haemophilus_D. The sequence continues at coordinate 18,741 of CAJMPC010000002.1, forward strand.
ACGTATGCAAGAACACTTAGAAAAAGGTAATCAAGTGTTGTTATTCCTTAATCGACGTGGATTTGCCCCTGTGTTGTTATGCCATGAATGTGGTTGGATTGATGAATGTCATCATTGCGAAAAGCCTTATACTTATCACCAACATCAGCGCGTTTTACGCTGCCATCATTGTGGTGCACAAAAAACAGTGCCGATGCAATGTGGCCATTGTGGTTCAACGCATTTAGTCACAACGGGTTTAGGTACAGAACAACTGGAGGAAACCCTAAAAGCACGTTTCCCACAATATAATATTGCTCGCATCGATCGTGATAGCACTGCACGAAAAGGCAAGCTTGAAGGTTATTTAGAGGATATTCAGCAAGGTAAAAGTCAGATTTTAATTGGCACACAAATGTTAGCTAAAGGGCACCATTTTCCGAATGTCACTTTGGTTGCTTTAGTGAATGTAGATAATGCCTTATTTTCTCTTGATTTCAGAGCCGAAGAACGTTTAGCGCAACTTTATGTACAAGTTGCAGGGCGCTCAGGCAGAGCTGAAAAACAGGGCGAAGTGGTTTTGCAGACACATTATCCGGATCATCCGTTATTAACCACCTTGCTTGAAAAGGGTTACCAAGCCTTTGCAGAAGAAACCTTGAAGTTACGTCATAATATGGGCTTGCCTCCGTTTAGTTTCCAAGCGTTGTTTAAAGCACAATGTCGTCATTCTGAAGAGGCGGAAAATGCATTGTCGCAATTGGCCTCTTTTTTCTATGAACAAAAAATAGAAGGCTTGCAAGTGTTGGGGCCGATTCCCGCACCGTTCAGCAAAAAAGCGGGGCAGTATCGCTGGCAGTTATTATTACAGCATACTTCTCGGAAACAATTACAGTCGGCATTGAGTCGATATTCACCAGAGCTGATAAAGTCTTCTCAAGTGCGGTTAATTTTAGATGTGGATCCATTGGATTTGAGTTAGCAAAAATTCCCTAGAAAAATGCACTGTTTTCCAGTAGAATTAAGCGTTTTTTTATACTCTAAGTTTAATTTATCGAATATTTTAGGATTTTATCGTGGCTCATCGAGATTTTGCCGGTCGAAGCGGCTCAAAAAATAATAAAAAGAAAGCAAAGAAAAGTTTTAATCGCAATACCTTAATTGTTCTTGCGTTGGTGGCGGTATTAGGTTTTGGGTTAGGGCTTTACTTCTTAAAAAGTAAAACACCAGCACCTGTAGTGACGACAAATGTTCAGCCGGAAAAACCGCAACCGAAAAGTGTGTTACCAAATCGTCCAGAAGAAGTATGGCACTATATTAAAGAATTAGAAACCCGTACGGTGCCGGTGGATAATAATCCTTCTTCCGTTGAAAAAAATATGCGTTTGACGGAAGAACAACGTCAAGTGCTTATCCAGATGGAAAAAGAGCAAAAAGCGGCAGAAGAAGCGAAAAAATTAGAAGCCCAGCGTAAAGAGCAAGAAGCGGCGAATGCAGAAAAAGCCGTAGCTCAAGCACAACAAGCTCAATCAGCACAGACAGCTCAAACTCAGCCAGCTCAGCAAACAGCAAAACCAGACGCGAAAAAGCCTGAGCCAGTTAAAAAGCCTGAACCGCCGAAAAAAGCGGAAGTAGTAAAAGCTGAACCAGTAAAAACAGAACCGGCTAAAACAGAGCAACCGAAAAAAGCAGAACCAAAACCCGCTGAACAACAAGTACAGGCTGGCGGCAAAAAATTCGGTTTACAATGTGGAGCATTTAAAAATCGTGCACAAGCAGAAAGCTTACAAGGTCGTCTAGCGATGGCTGGCGTAAATGCACAAATTGCGACAAGTGAAGAATGGAACCGCGTACGAGTGGGACCATTTGGTAGTCGAGATGCCGCAACAGCAGCACAAGATAAAGCAAAATCAGTGGCGAGTTGCGTAGTGATTGGAATGTAATTCAGAATTTAAAAGTGCGGTTAAAAATAACCGCACTTTTTTTATATTTTCACTTGCCAAAAAACGAAAAATCAATAAAATGAACGTTTATTCATTTTTGATATTCATCTTAAATGACCTTTCTCATATATAACCCTAAGAATTTAATTTTTTATTATGCGACAAGTAAAAGCCTCTAAAACGAAGCTTGATGTCAGCGAGCAGATCTTTGATGCAACAGATCGTCTTATGGCAGCAAAAGAAGGATTACATCATCTTTCTATGCATAAGTTAGCCAAGGAAGCAGGCATCGCAGCGGGTACGATTTATCTTTATTTTAAGAGTAAAGACGAGTTATTAGCACAATTTGCTCGTCGAGTGTTCAATAAGTTTGTTTTGGCGATTGAAGAAGGTTTTGATGAAAATCAACCTTTTTTCGAACAATACAGAAAAATGTGGTGGAATATTTGGCATTTTCTTCAAGAAAATCCAAAAATTTTGTCAAATATGAACCAATATCAATCCTTGCCAGAATTTATTGAGAACTGTAAAAAGATGGAACATTCATGCTGGGATCAGTTTTGTATAAAGGGACAAGCAGCAAATGTGTTAGCTGATTTAGATCCTCGAATTTTATTTTTGCTGAGTCTAGATACTGCAATAGTTTTAGCCTCAGATAACAAATTTCTCGGTATAGCGGTTACCGATGTGGTATTAGAATCTGTCATTGAACGCTCTTGGCGTGCAATTCAGAAGTAGTCATTTTATTGTCTTAATGGAGTTTTCCAAATGAGTATAACTCAAACTAATAGACCAAAGCGTTCGCACGTTTTCTTTTTGAAATTAGCGTTAGGCGTATTTGTGTTAATTTTTGCTGCAATGATTTTTCTTAATCAAATGAAAGCAAAAGGCATTGCTGATTTCTTAGCAAATAAACCTGAAACAGCTTCTCCTGTTACCGCAATGACAGTTAAGGCTTCAGAATGGACGCCGATCATTGAAACAACCGGTCTTGTTCGTCCAAATCAAGGGGCGATGTTAAGTGCACAAAGCGCTGGAACCGTGTCTAAAGTGCTCGTGCAAAATGGCCAAAGCGTGAAAAAGGGTGATTTGTTAGTTGAGTTAGATAGTTCCGTTGAGCGTGCAAGCTTACAAGCGGCTCAAGCTCAAGTGGTGTCATTACGTCAAACTTATCAACGTTATGCAAACCTTGCAGGCAGCGGTGCCGTTTCTCGTCAAGAATTAGATAACGCAAAATCAGCTTATGAAGCACAAGCGGCAAATATTGAGTCATTAAAAGCAACCATTGAGCGTCGCCAAATCGTCGCGCCATTTGATGGTAAAGCTGGTATCGTGAAAGTGAATGTTGGTCAGTATGTTTCAAACGGTACTGAAATTGTGCGTGTGGAAGATCGTTCTTCAATGAAAGTCGATTTTGCGATTGCTCAAAACCTATTAGATAAATTGCATATTGGTCAAAAAGTAACAGCTACGGCAGATGCGCGTAAAGGTGAAACATTTGCTGCTAAGGTGACTGCAATTGAGCCAGCAATTAATTCTTCAACGGGTTTAGTTGATGTTCAAGCAACATTTGAGCCAGAAGATGGCGCAAAATTATTGTCCGGTATGTTTACTCGCTTACATGTGGCTTTGCCAACAGAACATAATCAAATTGTGGTGCCACAAGTGGCGGTGAGTTACAACATGTATGGCGAATCGCTTTATATTTTGACCGCACTTTCTGATGAAGATATTGAGAAATTAGGCGGCGCAGAGAAAGCAGCGAATATGTACCGTGCAAAATCAATCACTGTATTTACGAAAGATCGTCAAGGCATTTATGCCCAATTAAAAGGCGATGAAGTCAAAGTTGGCGATAAAATTGTGACTGGTGGTCAGCAAAACTTAAGTAATGGTGCATTAGTTTCTGTTGCAGATAAAGCGGGCGTGGGTACAGAACAACCTGCAAATAAAACGAATCTTTAATTAGGAAAAGCGAATGAGATTTACCGATATATTTATTCGTCGCCCTGTTTTGGCGGTTTCGATTAGCTTGTTAATCATTATTTTAGGTTTACAAGCGATCTCGAAATTGGCTGTGCGCGAATATCCGAAAATGACCACAACGGTAATTACGGTGACCACCGCATATCCAGGTGCAGATGCAAACTTAATTCAGGCATTTGTGACCTCGAAAATTGAAGAAGCGGTAGCACAAGCAGACAATGTGGACTATATGTCTTCAAGCTCTAGCCCAAGCACTTCAACAGTCACCGTAAAAATGAAATTAAATACGGATCCGAATGCAGCCTTGGCTGATGTTTTAGCCAAAGTTAACTCGGTTCGTTCTGAATTGCCAAGTGGTATTGAAGATCCAACGGTTTCTTCCTCTACAGGTGGTTCGGGAATTATGTATATTAGTTTCCGTTCTAACAAACTTGATGCAAGCCAAGTGACTGACTATATTCAACGCGTAGTCAAACCTCAGTTCTTTACCGTAGAAGGGGTGGCGAGCGTACAGATCTTTGGTGCATCAGAGTACGCACTTCGTGTTTGGTTAGATTCAGAAAAAATGGCGGCTCAAAATCTTTCTGCCACACAAGTGATGTCTGCATTATCAGCGAATAACGTTCAAACGGCAGCAGGTAATGATAATGGCTATTTTGTCACCTATAAAAACAAAGTAGAAACCACGACAAAATCCGTTGATGAATTAGGCAACTTAATTGTTACATCGAACGGTGATAAATTGGTGCGTTTACGCGATATCGCTGATATTGAGTTAAATAAATCAAGCGATAGCTCACGTGCAGTAGCGAATGGCGCAGATTCTGTTGTATTAGCGATTAACCCAACCTCGTCAGCAAACCCATTAACAGTAGCTGCGAAAGTGCGTCCTCTGTATGACAGTATTAAAAATAATCTACCGGATGCTATTGAATCTGACATCTTATATGACCGTACAATTGCGATTAATAACTCAATTAATGAAGTAATCAAAACGATTGTTGAGGCAACGCTGATCGTATTGGTGGTGATTACCATGTTTATTGGTTCATTCCGTGCGATTTTAATCCCGGTTATCACCATTCCGATTTCATTAATCGGGGTAATTATGTTGCTTCAAACCTTAGATTTCTCCATTAACTTGATGACGTTGTTGGCACTGGTTTTGGCCATCGGTTTAGTGGTGGATGATGCGATTGTGGTATTGGAAAACGTGGACCGTCACATTAAGTTAGGTGAAACGCCATTCCGTGCGGCGATTATTGGTACGCGTGAAATCGCTGTTCCGGTTATTTCCATGACCATTGCCTTGATTGCAGTATATTCTCCAATGGCGTTAATGGGGGGGATTACGGGTACATTGTTTAAAGAGTTCGCCTTAACCCTTGCAGGAGCGGTATTTATTTCAGGTATCGTGGCATTAACACTTTCACCAATGATGACCAGCAAGTTACTGAAATCGAATGCGGAGCCAAGTAAATTAGAGCAACGAGTAGAGCATACACTAAGCAAAGTAAATGCAGCTTATGCGTATGTCCTTGATTTGGTGATGGTTAATCGTAAATGTATGTTGATGTTTGCAGCGATTATCTTTGCGACCTTACCGGTATTGTTTAAATCACTTTCAAGTGAATTAACCCCACCAGAAGATAAAGGGGCATTTTTGGCGATTGGTTCAGCACCGTCTAACGTAAACGTGGATTATGTGCAAAATGCGATGGCACCTTATCAAGAGATTTTAAAAAATACGCCAGAAGTGCAGTTTGCCATGACAATTTCAGGTGCGCCAAGTTCTAACCAATCTTTAAACGTCATTACGTTAAAAGACTGGAAAGAACGTTCAAAAAGCCAAACTGAGATCTTAAATGAATTAAATGCGAAAGCGAAATCAATTCCTGAAGTATCTGTACAAGGCTTCTCGTTCCCAGAAATTGATACAGGGGAGCAAGGACCTCCGATTGGTTTTGTGATCAGCACATCACAAGATTACGGCGATTTAGCAAATGTAGCCGGTAAATTCTTAGAGGATATGCAAAAATCCAGTAAGTTCGTTTATACCAATCTCGATCTTAAATTTGATACCGCTCAAATGCGCATTAAGATCGATCGTGAAAAAGCAGGAACTTATGGCATTACAATGCAACAAATCAGCCGTACGTTAGGTAGTTTCTTATCTGCCGCAACTATTGAACGTGTGGATATTGATGGTCGAGCTTACAAAATTATCTCCCAAGTAAAACGTGACAATCGTTTATCACCGGAAAGTTTTAATAAGTATTACATCACCGCGGCAAATGGTACCTCTGTTCCATTAAGCAGCTTGGTGACGGCTACATTGGAACCACAACCAAGCTCATTACCTCGTTTTAGCCAGTTAAACTCAGCGGTAATCAGTGCAGTACCAATGCCGGGTACTTCAATTGGTGATGCAGTCCAATGGTTACAAGACAATGCGAAAAATACCTTGCCACAGGGTTACAACTATGACTTTAAAGGTGAGGCACGTCAGTTAGTACAAGAGGGTAATGCACTTGCTGTAACGTTCTTACTTGCGGTAGTGATTATTTTCTTAGTCTTGGCGATTCAGTTTGAATCAATTCGCGATCCAATCGTGATTATGATTTCCGTACCGTTAGCCGTGAGTGGCGCATTGTTAGCCTTAAATGCTTTCGGATTTATTGGTATTGCAGGCACAACGCTAAATATCTACTCACAGGTTGGTTTGATTACCTTAGTCGGACTTATCACAAAACACGGTATTTTAATGTGTGAAGTAGCGAAAGAAGAGCAGTTAAATCATGGTAAAACGCGTGTTGAAGCGATTACCGAAGCGGCTAAAGTACGTTTACGTCCAATTCTGATGACAACCGCAGCGATGATTGCAGGTCTTGTACCGTTGCTTTATGCAACAGGTGCAGGTGCGGTATCTCGTTTCAGTATGGGTATCGTTATCGTGGCAGGTTTGGCAATCGGTACATTGTTTACCTTGTTCGTGTTGCCAGTGATTTATTCTTACATTGCAAGCGAACACAAACCGTTACCAGTGTTTGATGAAAATGTAAAACCAATTGGAGGTCACATTAACGAACAACATTAATTGAAAATACTATAAAAACAAACCGCACTTTGATTTTTCAAGTGCGGTTTTCTTTTAGAGATTAAAAAAGCGAACATGATGCTCGCTTTTTATTTGTAAAGTGCGGTCAATTTTTTGACTATTTTATTTAGCCATTTTTATTTTTTGCCGCTTTATAAAGCTCCATCGCTTCTGGTAATAAGCGTTGTAAGTTTTCTTGACGAGATTCATCACTCGGGTGAGTAGAAGCTAACACATCAAGCGCCCCTTTAGAACCACCTGAGGCTTTAGCCATTTTTTGCCATAAACCAGGCGCAACTTGTGGATTGTAACCTGAGCGAGCCATTAACATGAGGCCCACTTCATCGGCTTCAGTTTCAGCGCTACGAGAGTAAGGCTTATCTAAAGCAAAGTCTTTAGTCAGTGTGACTAAATCAGTCACGTCGGCTCCAACGACAACAGACAGAGCTGTTCCACCAACTGCACCAGCAATAGCACTTATTGTGCCGAAGTTAGCTTTGGCTTTACCGTGTTCTTTTAGAGCATGCGCCATTTCATGGCCCATTACAACGGCGATTTCATTATCGCTTAGTTGTAAGGTATCCACTAAACCTGTATAGAAAGCCATTTTCCCGCCAGGCATAGCCCAAGCATTGAGCTCTTTAGATTTAATGACATTAATTTGCCAGTTAAACTCCAAGCCTGTCTCATTCTCTTGGTTAGCATAAGGCACCATTTTGTTAAAGACATGATGAATACGTCTTGCGGTATTTGATGTGGTATCAATCGCACCTTGTGAGCGAATTTTCCCCATTTCTTGTGTATAGCTGCTTGCTGCTTCTTGATTGATTGAGGCAGAATCCGCACAAGACGTGATAACCGCCCCTGCTAAAACAGCAAAAGCAAAACTTTTGAGTTGTTTTTTCATAAATTATCCTTTTGTTGAGATGGCAGATTATATGAATTTATTGCGTTTTGTCGATACAAAAAGATTGCCTTTTAAATTTGTACTACTATAATAGTGCAAATTTTCATTTCTGGACTTTACTATGACAATAAAAAAATCCCCCTCTTTATTAGGCGGCGCCATGATTATTGCGGGTACCGCGATTGGTGCAGGTATGCTTGCGAACCCAACCTCAACGGCCGGTGTATGGTTTATCGGCTCTATTATTGCTTTGGTTTACACTTGGTTTTGTATGACCACATCAGGTTTGATGATCTTAGAAGCCAACTTACATTATCCTACCGGCTCAAGCTTTGACACAATCGTGAAAGATTTGTTAGGAAAAGGTTGGAATATTATCAATGGTCTTTCCATTGCTTTCGTCTTGTATATTTTAACTTATGCTTATATCACCTCTGGCGGCGGTATTACACAAAACTTGCTCAACCAAGCTTTTGGTTCCGCTGAAAGTGCGGTCGATATTGGACGTACTTCTGGATCCTTAATTTTCTGCTTTATTCTTGCAGCTTTCGTATGGTTTTCAACAAAAGCAGTAGATCGTTTCACTACCGTGTTGATTGTCGGAATGGTGGTGGCATTCTTCCTTTCTACCGCAGGTTTATTGAGCTCGGTAAAAACAGAAGTGTTATTCAATACTGTTGCAGAAGGTGAGCAAACTTATTTACCTTATTTATTGACCGCACTTCCAGTTTGCTTAGTGTCTTTTGGTTTCCACGGAAATGTACCGAGTCTCGTCAAATATTACGATCGTGATGGTCGTCGCGTGATGAAATCGATCTTTATCGGTACAGGCTTAGCCTTAGTGATTTACATCTTGTGGCAGCTTGCGGTGCAAGGTAATTTACCACGTACAGAATTTGCACCCGTGATTGAAAAAGGCGGCGATGTATCAGCATTATTGGAAGCATTACACAAATATATTGAAGTGGAATATATTGCAGTTGTATTGAATTTCTTTGCTTATATGGCCATTGCGACTTCATTCTTAGGGGTAACGTTAGGTTTATTTGATTATATTGCTGATTTATTTAAATTTGATGACAGCGTGTTAGGCAGAACCAAAACCACATTGGTAACATTCTTACCTCCACTATTGTTAAGTTTACAATTCCCTTATGGTTTCGTGATTGCCATTGGTTATGCTGGCTTAGCTGCAACCATTTGGGCTGCAATCGTGCCAGCACTGCTTGCTAAAGCCAGTCGCCAAAAATTCCCAAATGCGACTTATAGAGTGTATGGCGGTAATTTTATGATTGGCTTTGTGATCTTATTCGGTGTGTTAAATATTGTGGCACAAGTAGGCGCAAACTTAGGATGGTTTGCAAGTTTCGCAGGATAAGTTTTCGCGTTAATATTGTAGGGGCGTATCGAATACGCCCTTTTTAATTTTACATAGGAAACGAGATGAATAACAAAACGAGCGTTTACGATAAAGAAAACTTCTTTGCGCTTTATCAAAAACTTCGATCTAACCCAATTAGTCTCAATGAAATAGTGGAAAAGCCGACTATGCTTTCCCTGTTACCTGATTTACAAGGAAAAAAATTACTCGATCTAGGTTGTGGAACGGGCGGACATTTGCAACTCTATTTAGAACGCAATGCGGAGAGAGTAGTAGGAACAGATCTTTCAGCTAAAATGCTAGAACAAGCTGAACAAGATCTGCAAAAGTGCGGTCAATTTTCAGGATGTTTTTCGTTATATCAGTTACCGATGGAAAAATTAACGGAATTGCCAGAAAGTGATTTTGATGTCATTACCAGCTCTTTTGCTTTTCATTATATTGAAGATTTTCCTGCTTTATTAGCGTCTATTGCCAACAAACTTAAGCCTAATGGTACATTAGTTTTTTCCCAAGAGCATCCGATTACAACTTGCCATAAAGAAGGGGAACGCTGGGAAAAAAATGAGAAAAAACAGCAAGTCGCTTATCGTTTAAACCATTACCGTGATGAAGGACTGAGAGAGCGAAATTGGTTTCAACAACCTTTCAAAACCTATCACCGCACGACAGCAACGATTATTAATGATTTAATCGCTGCGGGTTTCCAAATTGAGCAAATGGCTGAACCAATGTTAGCCGAACAGCCACAATGGCATGATGAATTTAAAGATTTGCGGCATCGTCCCCCTTTATTGTTTATTAAAGCAAGAAAAGTGATGAATTTAACAAAATAAACTGGTTTTTGACCGCACTTTATGGTATAAATCGCACCGCTGTTTTTGGGTTTCAAAAGCAGCGTTTTTAATTATTAACAACACACACATATCATTAAGGCTTAATCGGGGTGCCAAACGGTCGATTAGCTGATATGTGGAGGCTCAACCCCAACAAAAGGAAAATATTATGGCACAAGTTTCAATGCGCGACATGATCAACGCGGGCGTACACTTCGGACACCAAACTCGTTACTGGAATCCACAAATGAAACCTTTCATTTTTGGTGCTCGTAACGGTGTTCATATCATCAACTTAGAAAAAACTTTACCTTTATTCAACGAAGCTTTAGCGGAATTAACCCGTATTGCTAGCAACAACGGTAAAGTATTATTCGTTGGTACTAAACGCGCGGCTCAAGAAGCAGTACAAGCTGCAGCATTAGACTGTCAACAATATTATGTAAACCACCGTTGGTTAGGTGGTATGTTGACTAACTGGAAAACCGTTCGTCAATCAATTAAACGTTTAAAAGATTTAGAAACTCAATCTCAAGACGGTACTTTTGACAAATTAACCAAAAAAGAAGCGTTAATGCGTACCCGTGAGATGGAAAAACTTGAATTAAGCCTTGGTGGTATCAAAGATATGGGTGGCTTACCAGATGCGTTATTCGTTATCGGTGCAGACCACGAACATATCGCTGTTAAAGAAGCAAACAACCTAGGTATTCCTGTATTTGCTATCGTTGATACTAACTCAACTCCAGCTGGCGTAGATTTCGTTATCCCTGGTAACGATGATGCGACTCGTGCTATCCAACTTTACGTTTCTGCAGCTGCAGCAGCGGTTAAAGAAGGTCGTGGTAACGAAGCTCAAGTTGCTGAAGAATTAGCAGCTGACGCAGAATAATTTAAGTTTTGCAATAAGGCGAAGCCCTTAATAATCAAACGATTAATTGGCATAGGGGCTAAAATTTAGCCCCTATATTTTTATCTAAAAGTGCGGTCAAAATAAATCGTACTTTCGACAGAGGATTTTTAAAATGGCTGAAATCACAGCATCATTAGTAAAAGAACTTCGTGAACGTACCGGTGCCGGTATGATGGAATGTAAAAAAGCATTAGTTGAAGCAAACGGTGATATCGAGTTAGCAATCGACAACATGCGTAAATCTGGTCAAGCTAAAGCAGCTAAAAAAGCAGGCCGTGTTGCAGCTGAAGGTGTTATCCTTGCTCGTGTAGAAAATGGTTTCGGTGTATTAGTTGAAATGAACTGTGAAACTGACTTCGTAGCAAAAGATGCTGGCTTCTTAGGTTTAGCAAACGAAGTCGCTGATTTCGCAGCAGCACACAAAGGTACCACTATCGAAGCATTACAAGCACAATTTGAAGAAAAACGTGCTGCATTAGTGGCTAAAATCGGTGAGAACATGAACATCCGTCGTGTTGCTTACTTAGATGGTCAAGTTATTGCTCAATACTTACACGGTGCGAAAATCGGTGTGTTAGTTGCGGGTGAAGGTTCTGCTGATGAACTTAAAAAAGTGGCAATGCACGTTGCTGCATCTAAACCAGAATTCGTGAACCCAGAAGATGTACCTGCAGATGTTGTTGAACACGAGCGTCAAATTCAAATTGATATCGCAGTTAACTCTGGTAAACCAAAAGAAATCGCAGAGAAAATGGTTGAAGGCCGTATGAAGAAATTCACTGGTGAAGTTTCATTAACAGGTCAACCATTCGTAATGGATCCTTCTGTATCTGTAGGCGACTTCTTAAAATCAGTAAATACTTCAGTGTCTAACTTCATCCGTTTAGAAGTGGGTGAAGGTATCGAGAAAAAAGAAGAAGATTTCGCAGCTGAAGTTGCAAAAATCACTGGCGGTAACGCTTAATTTTCTCCATTGAGATATAAAAAAAGCCGATATTGAATATCGGCTTTTTTGTTGTCTGAAATTTGAGATTTTCTATTTCTTTGGACGAATATCGATGGCAGGGTCTGCATCTTTACGATATTTTTCTTCAATCAGTTTTTTCAGTCCATAGTCATCTTTGTCAGCTTGTTCAGAGAATAAATCTTCTTCTAATGTGAGCTTCGGATTTTTAATGCCTATCCAATTAGCAATACCTTCTAAGAAATTCAAACCAGATTTAAAGGCTTTGTATTCTTTACGTGCCGTATCATCAGATGAAATCTTAAAGAGCGGAATATTATGATGTAATTGGCTGTGACAGTTTTGGTTAAACAAGGTGACGCCATGTTTATCATCTTCCTGATGACATAAACCATGATCTGAAAAATAAATCATTGAGAAAGTGCGGTGTGTTTTTTGCTCGTTTTCTTTGAGCGTTTCATACACTTTCTTAATAAAATTATCGGTTTTCTTAATGGATGTAATATAGCAATTTAAGTATTCGTTCTTTTTCTCAATATCATTGTCATTGAAAATTTTCGGGTAATCTTCAACGCGATCACAAGCAAGCGGATGCGAACCATAAATGTGTAATACAATAAAGCGTTTACCTTGCGTTGGATCTTCTAAAACTTGGGCAAATTTAGGAATTAAATCAAAATCGCTATAGTTTGTCGAATTAAAGCTCCCACCTTTTTTCAAGAAAATGGTTTCATCAGATTTTGAGGCAAGCGAAGCAACTGGCGTGTCATATTCACCTAAAAAACCTTGATTAGAGAGCCAGTAGGTTTTCAGACCTGCAGACTTAATGAGATCCACTAAGCTTAAATCATAGTTTGGTTCCCATTTTTCTTTATCAGGTAACGTTAACATTAAGCGCAATGAGGCGACAGTGTTGGTTCCGGCGGATGTCATGCCATCAATCAGTGTACCATTTGCAGATGACATAAATGGTGTGTCATTGACGGGGTATCCATACGCATGCAAGTAATCTTTTCTCGCACTTTCACCCAAAATCATCACATAATCTTGGTATTTAGAATTTTCTAATGTGGATTGTCCCCAGCTGCTTTCCTGTGACATTTTTTTCAATTTTTGCCATTCATTAACAATTTCTACACTCGAATCTATTGTTTCTTTTAATGGCGCAGCAATCGGTAAGTTGTAGCCAATCAACAGGGTAGCGAGGGCAATGAATGTTTTATTGCGATAAAATTTTACCCCAAATTTGACCGCACTTTTGTAATGTAAAAAGACTAAAACTGGAATAGCTAATGCAGCTAAATAGCTGCTTACAGGGATTTGCATGAGAAACTCTTTGGTCTCTAACATATCTGTCGCGAGAACCGATGCAATATATTGGTAGCTTGGTGCACCAAAATTTAAGCCTGTTGGCGTATAAATTGCGTGTAAGCAAACTAAGGGTAATAAAATAAAATAGAAAGATTTTCGGCTACTACTTAATAAAATAATGAAAATAGCCGCGAGTAAAATCAGACTAATAGATGGCTCAGGAAACATCCCTGAACCTCGTAAAATCAAATAACCCGCAGCAATGGCGCAAGCCAAAGAAAAAAGTGCGGTTAAAATTTGTGAGGTTTTTGAAATCTTCATAAAGTTTACCTATAAAATCAAAACAGCGATATTTTATCGCACTTTTCTGACTAATTTCCATTTTTAACTTTTTCGCTCTTTTGCTAGAATAAGCCAAATTTTGTAACCGACAAAGGAAAAGACAAATGAGCCAACCAATTTACAAACGTATTTTATTGAAATTAAGTGGTGAAGCATTGCAAGGTGATGAGGGCTTCGGTATCGATCCTTCGATCCTTGATCGTATGGCGTTAGAGATTAAAGAATTAATTGAAATGGGCGTGGAAGTTGGTGTTGTGCTCGGTGGTGGTAACTTATTCCGTGGTGCAAAATTAGCTAAAGCCGGCATGAATCGCGTAGTGGGCGACCATATGGGGATGCTTGCAACCGTAATGAATGGCTTGGCAATGCGCGATGCGCTTCATCGTGCGGATGTGAATGCAAAATTAATGTCTGCGTTCCAATTAAATGGGATTTGCGATACCTATAACTGGTCTGAAGCGATTAAAATGTTGCGTGAAAAACGTGTAGTCATTTTCTCAGCCGGTACAGGGAGCCCGTTCTTTACTACAGATTCTGCTGCATGCTTACGTGGTATTGAAATTGAAGCGGATATCGTGTTAAAAGCGACCAAAGTTGATGGCGTGTATGATTGCGACCCTGCAAAAAATCCTAATGCGAAGTTATACCATAAATTATCTTATGCAGAAGTAATTGATAAAGAATTACAAGTAATGGATTTAGCTGCGTTCACACTTGCTCGTGACCACGGTATGCCAATTCGTGTATTTAATATGTGTAAACCAGGTGCGTTACGTAAAGTGGTACTTGGTACAGAAGAAGGCACAACGATTAGTTAATTTTTTAAAGAATAAAATGGCGAGAGACAATCTCGCTTTTTTTATGAATAAATTTATTCAAAACTCCCTAAAAATCCAGTAAAATCACTGTGTTTTATCTTTATTTATTGAAAAGGACAGATGAATGATTAATGAAATCAAACAAGATGCTGAAGCTCGCATGGAAAAAAGCCTTGAAGCCTTACGTGGGCATATTGCAAAAATCCGTACAGGCCGTGCACAACCAAGTTTATTAGATGCAATCCAAGTGGAATACTATGGTGCAGCGACACCACTTCGTCAATTAGCTAACGTTGTTGCAGAAGATGCACGTACTTTAGCGGTAACAGTATTTGACCGTTCTTTAATCAGTGCAGTAGAAAAAGCGATTTTAACTTCTGATTTAGGTTTAAACCCATCTTCAGCAGGTACAACAATTCGCGTGCCTCTTCCTCCATTAACTGAAGAACGCCGTCGCGATTTAATTAAAATTGTAAAAAGCGAAGGTGAACAAGGTAAAGTGGCGATTCGTAACGTGCGTCGTGATGCAAATGATAAAATCAAAGCATTATTAAAAGACAAAGAAATCAGCGAAAACGATCAACATAAAGCAGAAGAAATCATTCAAAAAGTGACTGATAGTTATATCAAAAAAGTGGATGAGATCTTAGCAGATAAAGAAAAAGAATTAATGGATTTCTAATTGTCGAACCATGTTTTGGGGCAGACCAAGTGTCTGCCCTTGTTCTATTCTGATAAAAAAATAAAAGTACAAAGTGCGGTCGAAATTTTATGCAAAAACAAAATCTTGTTATTTTAGGATCAACCGGTTCTATTGGTCATAGCACCCTTTCTGTTATCGAACATAATCCTGACAAATACCATGCCTTTGCGTTAGTAGGGGGCAAAAATGTTGAGACAATGTTTGAACAATGCGTGAAATTTCAACCGCACTTTGCTGCATTAGATGATGAAAATGCAGCAAAGGTATTGCGAGAAAAATTAACCTCACACCACATTAAAACGGAAGTCTTAGCTGGGCAGAAAGCCATTTGTGAGCTAGCAGCACATCCAGATGCCGATCAAGTTATGGCAGCCATTGTTGGTGCGGCGGGATTACTACCGACTCTTTCAGCAGTAAAAGCGAGTAAGAAAGTCTTGCTTGCGAATAAAGAATCGTTGGTGACTTGTGGCCAGATCTTTATTGATGCAGTGAAACAGTCAAAAGCAAAATTATTGCCTGTTGATAGTGAGCATAACGCGATTTTTCAATCCTTACCGCCTGAGGCACAAGAAAAGATTGGATTTTGTCCTTTGAAAGAATTGGGGGTCAGTAAAATTGTCTTAACTGGTTCTGGTGGCCCTTTCCGTTATACGCCATTAAACGAGTTTGAGCATATAACTCCCGCACAAGCTGTTGCTCACCCAAACTGGTCAATGGGTAAAAAAATCTCTGTGGATTCTGCCACAATGATGAATAAAGGTTTAGAGTACATTGAGGCACGTTGGCTCTTCAATGCATCGGCTGATGAAATGGAAGTGATTATTCATCCTCAATCTATTATTCATTCGATGGTGCGTTACGTAGATGGATCGGTCATTGCTCAAATGGGTAACCCGGATATGCGTACGCCCATTGCGGAAACCATGGCTTATCCAAATCGTACAGTCAGTGGTGTGGAACCATTAGACTTCTTTAAAATCAAAGAATTGACATTTATCGAACCTGATTTTAATCGTTATCCAAATTTAAAATTAGCGATCGATGCGTTTGCAGAAGGGCAGTATGCCACAACCGCAATGAATGCAGCAAACGAAATTGCAGTACAAGCCTTTTTAGATGGCTATATTAAATTTACGGATATTGCGAAAATTAACCAAGCATCGGTTGAACAAATGCCATTTTCAACCATTTCAAGCATTGATGATGTATTAGCGGTAGATAAGCAAGCCCGTGAATTAGCTGCTTCGCTGATTAAAAAGTTGATGTAGAATACGCAAAAGTGCGGTCATAAAATTCGAATATTTTAGAATGAAAGAACTTGATAACAATAATATTCCCGAACATGTTGCCATTATTATGGATGGCAATGGTCGTTGGGCGAAACAAAAAAATAAGTTGCGTATTTTTGGTCATACAAATGGTGTGGCGGCCGTGCGCCGTGCGGTGAGTTATGCACGACAAACTGGCATTAAATTTTTGACGTTATATGCGTTTAGCAGCGAAAACTGGAATCGTCCCGAGCAAGAAGTGAGCGCATTAATGACGCTTTTTATGCAAGCACTTGATCGAGAAGTTAAAAAATTACACAAAAATAATATTCGTCTAAAGATTATCGGTGATGTTTCTCGTTTTAGTGAGAAATTGCAAGAGAAGATCGCAAAAGCAGAAAATTTAACAGAAAATAATACCGCACTGACTTTAAATATTGCGGCGAATTACGGTGGTTGTTGGGATATTGTTCAAGCGACTCAACAACTCGCTGAAAAAGTAAAAAATAATGAGATTTCGGTGAGTGATATTAATGAATCACTTTTCCAGCAACATTTAGTGACACAAGATGAACCGCCGGTCGATTTACTAATTCGCACAAGCGGTGAGCAACGCATTAGTAATTTCTTGCTTTGGCAAATTGCATATGCGGAATTGTGTTTTTTAGATGTGCTTTGGCCAGATTTTAGTGAAAAAGATTTTAATCAGGCAATTGCCTGCTATCAACAACGTCATCGCCGTTTTGGCGGGACAGAATAAGCGGAGAACCTATGCTTAAAGAACGTGTATTATCAGCCATTGTGCTGATTGCTTTGGTATTATGTGCCTTGTTCTTATTTACCCCATTTTATTTTGCCCTAGCCTTAGGCTTTGTGGCAACGCTTGGTATTTGGGAGTGGGCTCAATTTGCTCGTTTTAAAAATCCTTTAGCACGCCTTTGTATTGCGGCGTTTTTAGGCGCATTTATTTTCCTTTGGCTTTATAACGAAGGTAATTATTTAGATGCGGGTCGAGTGTTTGAGAACTACTTACCGTTATTATTGCTAAACTCTGTCGGTTGGTGGGCTCTTGCATTAGTGTTAGTAGTGACTTATCCAAGCTCAGCGAAGTTTTGGGGTAAAAATATTCCTTTACAACTCCTGTTTGCGTTTTCTACTTTGATTCCTTTTGTGGCTGCTGTCTTACGCTTGCGTTTAGATAATTATACTGCTGATCCACATCATGGTTTGTTCTTATTGCTCTATGTATTTGTATTAGTATGGGCTGCTGACTCAGGTGCTTATTTTGCAGGTCGAGCTTTTGGTAAGCACAAACTTGCACCGAAAGTATCACCGGGAAAAACATGGCAAGGCGTATTTGGTGGCATGATCACCGCAGCGGTATTGGCGTTTGTATTTATTCATTTCTCAGGTGAAACGTTATTAGGTAGCCGTGCAATGAGTGGTTTTGTTGTGCTTTCAGTGGCAACTGTAGCTATCTCTGTATTAGGTGACTTAGCTGAAAGTATGTTTAAACGTGAATCAGGCATCAAAGACAGTAGTCAATTAATTCCAGGCCATGGCGGTATTTTAGATCGTATTGATAGCTTAACGGCGGCAGTACCATTCTTCACATACTTCTATTTCTTTGTGTTATAAGGGTAGAACATGTCATTTTTGTGGTCGCTTGGCTCATTTATTGTTGCAATTGCCGTGCTGGTAGCCGTACACGAATACGGCCACTTTTGGGCGGCAAGAAAGTGCGGTATTAAAGTTCATCGTTTTTCGATTGGCTTTGGTAAAGTGATTTGGCGACGCACAGATAAATTAGGCACCGAATTTGCTATTTCAGCCATTCCGCTTGGTGGTTATGTCAAAATGCTTGATGGACGAAATGAAGAAGTTCCCGCAGAATTAAAATCGCAGGCATTTGAAAGCAAATCGGTAGCTCAACGTGCTTTTGTTATCGCTGCAGGTCCCCTTGCCAATTTTATTTTTGCGATTTTGGCATATTGGGTGATTTATTCTGTTGGGATTCCGAGTGTTAAACCGGTCATTGAAAATGTCACGCCAAACTCTCCCGCTGCGATGGCTCAAATTGAACCGAATAGCCAGATTTTGGCAATAGATGGAAAGAATGCACCCGATTGGGAAACCATTAATTTATTGCTCACTGATAAGTTAGGTTCTGATTCGGTTGAACTCACATTAACACCTTTTGGTGAAGACCAACCTTATCAACGAACCATTAATCTGCAAAATTGGACATTTGAACCAGATAAAGAAACATCATTTGAAACATTAGGGATCAATCCCGTTTCAAGTAAAGTGGAGATGACATTATCAAAAGTGGTGGAGAACTCACCAGCTGAAAAAGCAGGCTTATTGATTGGCGACAAAATTTTAGCAGAAAATTCGACCGCACTTGATTGGAAAGCTTTTGTCGCACTGGTACAACAAGGTCAGCCTTTTACAATCAAGGTCGAACGTAATCAAGAAATTTTTGACAAAACCTTGCAACCTGAGAAAAATCGAGATGGTAAATGGTTTGTGGGGGTAAGTCCGACGTTCTTAAAAGTTGGCGAACAGTATCGAACTGAATTAAAATATGGTATTCTTGATGCCCTACAAAAAGGTGTGGAAAAGACAGGCCAAATTTCGTGGTTTATTGTGAAGGCAATCGGGAAATTGTTTAGTGGAGAGCTTTCATTTTCCAGTTTGGCTGGGCCAATTTCAATTGCCCAAGGTGCAGGCGCATCTTCTAACGCTGGCGTGATTTATTTCTTAAGTTTTCTCGCGTTAATCAGTGTTAATTTAGGCATAATGAATTTATTTCCGTTGCCAGTTTTAGATGGTGGACATCTCGTATTTTTGGCGGCGGAAGCTATCAAAGGAAAACCTGTTTCAGAACGGGTACAAAATTTAAGTTATCGTATAGGGCTCACTATTTTGTTAATTCAAACAATTTTTGTGCTTTTTAATGATTTCTTACGTTTATAACTATTGTTTTTTATAGGATAAAGTCGATGAAAAAACTTCTAATCGCAAGTTTATTATTCGGTACTACAACGAGTGTATTTGCGGCACCATTTGTAGCAAAAGACATTCGTGTTGACGGTGCTCAAGGAGACTTAGAACAGCAAATTCTAGCAAGCCTTCCTGTTCGTAGTGGTCAGCGTGTAACGGATAAAGATGTAGCCAATATTGTACGTTCATTATTCGTAAGTGGACAGTTTGATGATGTTAAAGCTTTCCAGGATGGCGATGCATTAGTTGTGAGCGTTATTGCGAAACCAATCATTTCTGAAGTGAATATTAAAGGTAATTCAGTTATTCCAACAGAAGCATTAAAACAAAACCTTGATGCAAATGGTTTCAAAAGTGGTGATGTCTTAAATCGTGCGAAATTAGAAGAGTTTGCGAAAACCTTAAGAGAACATTATAAGAGTGTAGGTCGTTATAATGCGAAAGTTGATCCTATCGTGACAACTTTACCAAATAACCGTGCAGAAATTACGCTTCAAATTGATGAAGATGATACAGCAAAACTTCGTTCAGTAACTTTTAATGGAAATGAAGCGATTTCTAGCAGTAAGTTACAAGAACAAATGGAGCTTCAACCAGATTCTTGGTGGAAACTTTGGGGGAATAAGTTTGATGGTTCCCAGTTTGACAAAGATATTCAAGCTATCCAAGACTACTACCAAAATAATGGTTATGCTAAAGCAAGAGTGACCAAAACAGATGTTCAGTTAAATGAAGAGCATACAAAGGCTGATGTCACTATTGATGTAAGTGAAGGTGAAAAATATAACTTAAGTTCTGCTCGTATTGTCGGTAACTTAGGTGGTATGGCTGATGAATTACAACCATTATTAGGTGAACTTCACTTAAACGATACATTCAGTCGTGCGGATGTGCAAAATGTTGAAAGCTTAATTAAAGATAAATTAGGTGAACGTGGTTACGGTAGTGCAACAGTGAATACCGTGCCAACTTTTGATGATGCGAATAAAACATTAGCATTAACCTTTGTTGTTGATGCGGGACGTCGTTTATC
>CAJMPC010000003.1:0-38575 GCA_905215245.1 uncultured bacterium
CGCACGTTCTGAAATTAATCTAAAAATTATTTATCCCTTATTTTATACGGATTCAATTATGGCAACTGAAATTGTTGAGAAAAAGAAACACGACCAAGAACAAGTCGTAGAAGGAAAATCAAAAGGCTTAAACACGCTTCTTTGGATTCTTTCTGTGGCATTTTTTACCGCTGCAGCAATTGGTAACGTTTATTTTAAAGACGCCTTCTCTTTACCAGTGCGTGTAGTTGGCGTAGTTGTCGCCTTATTAATTGCCTTTGGTTTCGCTGCAATTACCAACCAAGGTACAAAAGCTCGTACATTCTTTAGCGAAGCAAAAGTTGAAGGTCGTAAAGTGGTATGGCCAACTCGTGCAGAAACACGTCAAACAACTTTAATCGTTATTGCAGTAACGGTGCTTACTTCTTTATTCTTCTGGGCAATTGATTCAATTATCATTGCATTGATTAACTTCTTAACTGATTTGAGATTCTAAAATGAGCGAAACTGAAAACGTATCCAAAAAACGTTGGTATGTATTGCAAGCATTCTCAGGCTTTGAGAGTCGTGTTGCAATCACATTGCGTGAATATATCAAACAACAACAAATGGAAGATCAGTTTGGCGAAGTGTTAGTGCCGACTGAAGAAGTCGTTGAAAACGTAGCAGGTAAACGTCGTAAAAGCGAACGTAAATTCTTCCCTGGCTATGTGTTAGTTGAAATGGCAATGAATGATGACACATGGCACTTAGTGAAAAGCGTACCACGTGTAATGGGCTTTATCGGTGGTACACCAGATAAGCCAGCACCAATTTCTAAACGTGAAGCAGATTTAATTTTAAATCGTTTAGAGCAAAGTGCTGAAAAACCACGTCATCGTAAAGAATATCAACCAGGTGAAGAAGTGCGTGTGACAGAAGGTCCATTCGCAGACTTTAATGGTACGGTTGAAGAAGTAGATTACGAAAAAGGCCGCTTAAAAGTGTCTGTATCTATCTTCGGTCGTGCAACACCAGTTGAGCTTGAATTTGGTCAAGTGGAAAAAACACGTTAATTTCCCTTTTCCAAAATAAGAGATTTAATGACCGCACTTAAACAATAAAGTGCGGTTGTTTTTCGAGTAGTTTTTCTACTTGAAATTTCGAGGCTGATTAATTAAAATACAGCCTTTCATTAACAGGGGAGCCGATTTCGGCGTTATCACCCATTTAGAGGAAACTAAAAAATGGCAAAAAAAGTCCAAGCATACGTTAAGTTGCAAGTTGCAGCTGGTATGGCAAACCCATCACCACCAGTTGGTCCTGCATTAGGTCAACAAGGTGTGAACATCATGGAATTCTGTAAAGCATTCAACGCTCGTACTGAGAGCATTGAAAAAGGTTTACCAATTCCAGTTGTTATCACTGTATATGCAGACCGTTCATTCACTTTCATTACTAAAACTCCACCAGCAGCAGTATTATTGAAAAAAGCTGCAGGTATCAAATCTGGTTCTGGTAAACCGAACAAAGATAAAGTGGGTAAAGTAACTTTAGATCAAGTTCGTCAAATCGCTGAAACTAAAGCAGCAGATATGACTGGCGCGACTATCGAAACTAAAATGAAATCAATTGCTGGTACTGCTCGCTCAATGGGCTTAGTGGTGGAGGAATAATACGATGGCTAAATTGACTAAAAAAATGAAAGCAATCAAAGCTGGCGTAGATTCTACTAAAGCATACGAAATCAACGAAGCAATCGCGTTATTAAAACAATTCGCAACTGCTAAATTCGTTGAAAGTGTTGACGTTGCAGTAAACTTAGGTATCGATCCTCGTAAATCAGACCAAAACGTTCGTGGTGCAACTGTATTACCACACGGTACTGGTCGTGAAGTACGCGTAGCTGTGTTCACCCAAGGTGCTAACGCAGATGCAGCTAAAGAAGCTGGCGCTGATTTAGTCGGTATGGAAGATTTAGCAGAGCAAATCAAAAAAGGCGAAATGAACTTTGACGTTGTTATCGCTTCTCCTGATGCAATGCGTGTTGTTGGTCAATTAGGTCAAGTATTAGGCCCACGTGGTTTAATGCCAAACCCTAAAGTTGGTACCGTAACACCAAACGTTGCTGAAGCAGTTAAAAATGCTAAATCTGGTCAGATCCGTTATCGTAACGATAAAAACGGTATCATCCACACAACAATTGGTAAAGCAAACTTCTCTGAAGTTCAATTAAAAGAAAATCTTCAAGCATTATTGGCTGCTTTAAACAAAGCAAAACCAACTACTGCAAAAGGTATCTTTATCAAGAAAGTAAGCATCTCTACAACTATGGGTGCTGGTGTGGCTGTTGATCAAGCTTCACTATAATTAAGCGTTAAAACTTAATTCAAATTAACCGCACTTTGGGTAACTAAAGTGCGGTTATTTTTTACATGCTTTTCAATAAGTGAAATGTTGAGAATATAAAAAGAGTGGTCAAATTCAAAATACAATGAAATTTGACCGCTCTTTTTTATGAGAGATTACTTCGCTAAAGCGAAAATAGCTTCAATAGCTTCTTTGGTATACGTTTTTTCCACTTTCGCTCTGATTGCAGTTTGAGCCGCATTTTCAATAATTTCAGATAAGGTTTTATCATCAATGCCAAGTTGTTCAAGAGTCGTTGGTGTACCAATTTTATTAAACCAGGCTTTTAAGGCTTGAATACCATCTTCAGCCTTATCTAAGCCAAATATTTCTTTAGCAAAGCGTTTGAATTGAGCAGGTCTTTGAGATTGATACCATTGCATCCATGCAGGCATAATTACAGAGAGTCCAGCTCCATGTGGCACATCTGAAATCGCACTCATGGAATGCTCAATCATATGATTTGGGAAACCGTAAGGTGAGATACCTAAATGCGTTAAACCATTTAACGCAAGTGTAGCCGCCCAGGCAAATTCACCACGCGCATTGAGATCTTGTGGATCACTGAGCAAGATTTCAGTCGTACGAATCACGGTTTTAATATTACTTTCTACTAAGAAATCAATAATTTCAGGACGATATTCTGCCGTGAAATAGGCTTCAATAGAATGAGCAATAATATCTGCAGCAGAATACACTAAATAATCACGGCTGACAGTCGCTTGTAATTTCGGATTAATGACTGATACTTTTGGGAATAAATGATTGCTATGAATCGAATATTTTTGCTGTGTTTCTTCATTGGTAATGACTGAGCCCCAGTTCATTTCACTGCCTGTTGCCGCAAGGGTGATCACATCGAAAATCATTAATGCTTTTTGTACTGGTGTGCCTTTAAAGAAGTCCCAAGTATCACCGTCATAGCACGCACCTGCTGCGATCGCTTTCGCACTATCAAGGCAAGAACCTCCACCGATACTCAGCACACTATCTGCACCAAAGGCTTTCGCCATTGCAACGGCTTCACGGACTTTACTGATTGTCGGGTTACTTTTTACGCCACCACATTCAATGTATTCAATGCCATGCTCACGCAAGCTTTTCGCCACATCTTCAAATAAACCGGATTGTTTGACACGCTCACTACCATAGATAATTAAGGCCTTTTTTGCACCGTATTCGAGCATATATTTCCCCATCTCTTTTTCTTTATCGAGACCAAATTCAATACGAGTAGGGTTTTGAAAACTAAATGGATACATATTTATCTCCTTATTATCTGTTAAGTGCGGTCAGTTTTTGCGTTGTTTTTATTCCACAAAGTAATGCGGAATGAAGTGGCTATCATTGCCGGTAACTGGGGTAAAATCTTCTCTTAAGCCAATGCCACAAGCCACATCACCCACTACCCAAGCACCAATCATAGGATACATACCATCAAAATTTGGCAGTTCAAATTTTTGTTGATAGATATAGCCTGCTTGATCGTAAAAGGCAGAATGTTCGCTACCTTTGGCAGCAAATTCTAGACCATTACGTTTTTCATAGTAAGAAACATTGGCACCCTCACGGCCCAACGTCGGTTTTTTCACCCATATTGATTGACGATCGGTAATATCATGTTTACTAAAGTAAGCGGGTAGTAATAATGGATGATTTGGATGTTTTTGCCATAATTTCGCTAATAGCACTTTATTGCTTAATAGTAATTTCCACGCTGGTTCAATAAAGGTGGTGGATGAATTAAGCATGTGTGGTGCATATTCTGTCGTAGTCATCCATTCAAGCGGATAGAGCTTAAATAAACAATCAATAGGTTGATTATTCAGATCGAGGAATTGCTGACTATCTTTATCGTAACCCACGTCTTCAATGGCAAGCTGATGAATATGCCAACCTGCGTTGTAAGCTACATCCGCCAAGTAATCGATATTGCCCCAATCTTCACGACCCGCTTCTTGCATAGCACTAAAATGGAAATCGTTTAGTCCTGTTTGCTGTTGAATAAACTGAAAGCGATTGAGCAATTCTTCGTGAATCCAATTAAATTGGTCACGATGCGCTAAGCCTTCAATTTGCTCTAACCATTGCCATTGCACCACAGCCGCTTCAAGCAGGGAAGTAGGGGTGTCGGCATTGTATTCAAACATTTTGAGGTTTTCGCCGTCATAGCCAAAATCAAAACGACCATATAAGTGCGGTACGTTTTTAGCCCATGTTTGTTCAATCAGATTTTTCTGTAAATCGGTGAAGCGATAATGGGCATAATCACCTTGTTTCACTTCATCGGCAACAAAGTCCATACACATTGCGTGCAATTCGTTGGTGGCGTCTTCAATACGATCGATTTCCGCTAGGGTAAATTCATATGCCACATTGTCCGACCAATAATGGGAGCCATCAGAGGAAGGCAGGTTATAGTAATCAAAGCCCACATCTAATAATTGTTGTACCATATTGGGGCGAGTAGGAAAGCCCGTGATTCGTTTCATATTTAACCGCCTGAGCTACGGCTGCTGCTTGAATTTGAGCTTTTAAAGCCACCGCGTGAAACCGGTTTGCTGTAAGTGCTGCCTGCATTACCTTTCACTAATACAGGTTTACCGACAGAACGATTAGTTTGCGGTTGGATAACTTGACCTGTTGGTGTTGAAACGGCACGGTTACTTGGATTGTAGCTAGGGCCTAAAAATGAGCCCATCGTACGCGCGATCATATAACCCATCGCGGCACCAGCAATCGCACTGCCCATACTACCGTGTCCTTCTCCTGTTGCAGAACTCGTGTGGCTTGTTCCCTCAGCGCTGCTTGAATTGCCAGAGTGAGTTGCTCCATCTGGATTTAAGGTTTGTTTGACGGTCTGATTGCCTTCTGACCATTCGCTATTATTGCTTGGACGTGTATTTAAATTGCCCGAGAGAGAGGAACCAGAGCCAGCATGCGCAGTTGTGCTGCTGTTATTGTCAGTAGATTGGTCAGCTTCGCACAATTCAATTTTTTGCCAATCGGCTAAACAATCCTCAAGGCTGTTATAAACATCACGTTGAACTTGCTCTTCTGAGCAGCCGCCCAATAAAGCCACAATGGAAAGGCTGACGAGAACTTGATTTTTCTTTTTCATCATAGGGTTAAAGTGTTAATAATTCAGTTAAATGATTGATTTCTAATGTAGGCAAAACACTTGCTTCAGTAAATGAATTGAGATCTTTGCCCGATAAATTAATCCATGCAGCTTGGCAGCCGGCTTGAATGGCGCCTTGAACGTCCGTAGTTAAGTTGTCACCAATGTGTAAAATTTCATTCGGTTTTACGCCAAAATAATGGGCGGTTTGGTGGAACAAATCTTGATGAGGTTTCGCTCTGCCTTGCTCTCCTCCACGTAAACTCAGTTGAAAGTGTTCAAATCCAATACGTGTTGCAATCACATTACCATTGGTAATCACGCTAAGCGGGTAGCGATCTTTAAGTTGGTTTAGTACTTCAATGCTTTCAGTGGGAACATCAATTTTATGTCGCCATTCAATAAATTCTTCCATCGCGATGGCCAAAGTGCGGTCAATTTCAACCGCACTTTTACTATGATGCGCCAGTAAGTGCCGTAACGTTTCGACCCGCCAGGCGATCACATCTTCAGCAATCAAGGGATCTTTCTCCGCCAGTTGCCATTTCCATTCTCGCCAATATTCTGAGGTAAGATCGCTCAGTTGTGCGTGTTCTTGCACACATTGAAGAAAGCGTTCTTCGGCCAAACGAATGACATCACTGTTATCGTAAAGGGTGTCATCAAGATCAAAACTCATGACCTTGAAAGGCTGAAGACCGCGGTAAAATCGCATAGTTAATCCTATTTAATCGTATTCACACCAAGCCATGCGGTCGCACGTTCATTGGTGATTTCTTCGTGTGTCCACATGCTCATTAAGTCAGGCTGAGGATGCTTGTTGGTGTTATAGCCGATCAAATGAGCAAAATCAAATACAGCGTGTGGATAGCCGTTAATAAGCAATAAGGCTAAATAACCACTTTCATCCCAGCAGATTTCTAATTTACGTGCTTCGTGGTGATTGCGTGTGTTATCGACGTTATAAACATGTAAGCAATCGACAACAGGCTGCGCATTTTGACGCATATCTAACGCATAAAAATAGCCGGTTTCGCCATCATCTTCAAACATCACCGCCAGATGGTCATGTACAGTCGAGTGTGTACCGACTTGCTTTGGTTGACCGAGAAAAAGTTGGTCTTCGAGGGTTAAATGTAACATGGTATTTCCTAATCAAATTGTGTAGTCCAGTGACTACTATGGTGTGCCTGAAAGCAAAGTTCAACCTGTGCGGGCGTATTTTTTTCTTCATTCATTGGTGGTAGTTCATTCAACGCAAAATAGGCAGATTGAACGGTTTCACTATTTGGTTGAAATTCACCACTTAATGGTTCGCACATGACGAAGGTTTTGAGTACAGGATGTGCAAAAGGCGGAAAATTGCGTTTATGTTGTTCGTGAATAGCAATAATGAAAGTCGGTTTAACATTAAGCCCCGCTTCTTCGCGTACTTCTTTAATCGTATTACTATGAATGGTTTCTAGCACATCTATCCAGCCGCCAGGCAGTGACCAACGTCCATCATTTTCTTGTACTAATAAAATTTTATCATCTTTGAAAATAGCTGCGCGCGAATCGATTTTAGGGGTTTGATAACCTGCCTCATTGCAGAAAAACGATTTAACGGTTTCTTTGGGTATTGCTGTTTTATAAGCGAGCATTTCAGCAGACAAATCCCGCAGGCGTTCATAGCGTTCAATATCATAGATATTTTTGCAATAAGTTAGCCCGTTTTGTGCAATGCTTTGAATTTCGATTGCCCAAGATAACCAAGGTTCAGTAAGCAGTGAATCAGATTGTGTCTTCATAAAAACACCTTAAAAAAACACCGCACTTTTTGCAAAGTGCGGTGCTATTTTACATTAAATTAAGCAAAAATTATGCTTGACCTTTAACCGCTTTTAAACCTAAGAACGGAGCTGGTGTACCAGCGCGTTCTAATGCTTCTTCGATACGGATTAATTGGTTGTATTTCGCAATACGGTCAGAACGGCTCATAGAACCAGTTTTGATTTGACCTGCTGCTGTACCAACCGCTAAATCAGCGATAGTCGCATCTTCAGTTTCACCTGAACGGTGAGAGATAACTGCGGTGTAACCTGCATCTTTAGCCATTTTGATTGCTGCTAAAGTTTCAGTTAAAGAACCGATTTGGTTGAATTTGATTAAGATAGAGTTTGCGATACCTTTTTCGATACCTTCTTTTAAGATTTTGGTGTTAGTTACGAATAAGTCGTCGCCCACTAATTGAACGCGGTCGCCTAACACTTTAGTTTGGTATGCAAAACCATCCCAGTCAGATTCATCTTGACCATCTTCGATAGACACGATTGGGTATTGTTTAGTTAATTCTTCAAGATAGTGTGTGAACTCTTGAGAAGTGAATGAACGGCCTTCGCCTTTCATTTCGTATTTGCCAGTTTCTTTGTTGTAGAACTCAGAAGATGCACAGTCCATTGCTAAAGTCACGTCTTTACCTAATACATAACCTGCTTTTTCTACAGCTTCTTTGATACATGCTAAAGCGTCAGCGTTAGAGGCTAAGTTAGGTGCGAAACCACCTTCATCACCTACAGCAGTGCTCATGCCTTTAGATTTTAATACTTTCGCAAGGTTGTGGAATACTTCAGCACCGATACGAAGTGCTTCGCGTAATGTTTTCGCACCAACTGGTTGAATCATGAATTCTTGGATATCAACGTTGTTATCTGCGTGCTCACCACCGTTGATGATGTTCATCATTGGTAATGGCATAGAGTAAACGCCTGGCGTGCCGTTAAGTTCTGCGATGTAAGCGTAAAGAGGTAAACCTTTAGACGCTGCAGCGGCTTTTGCGTTTGCTAAAGATACCGCTAAGATTGCGTTTGCACCGAAGTTAGATTTGTTTTCAGTACCGTCTAAATCGATCATGATTTGGTCGATTTCAGCTTGGTTAGACGCTTCTTTACCCACTAATGCATCTGCGATAGGACCATTTACAGCCGCAACCGCTTTTAATACACCTTTACCTAAGAAACGAGATTTGTCGCCGTCACGTAATTCTAATGCTTCACGAGAACCGGTAGATGCACCTGATGGAGCAGCTGCTAAACCAACGAAACCACCTTCAAGATGAACTTCAGCTTCCACAGTTGGGTTACCACGAGAGTCGATGATTTCACGACCAATGACTTTAACGATTTTTGCCATTTTGTTTTCCTCTGTTTAAAGTTAATTAAAATTAGTTAGGCGAACCTAAAACGGGAATATAATAAAGCAAATTTAGAAATTTGTCTTGGAAAAATGACCGCACTTTGATCTGCATCTTGTTTTTCAATAAAGTGCGGTAAGTTTTTATCTCTTTTTCGCCAATTATTTCTTTTATTTCAGTGGAATTGCCTTCAAAAGTTGGTTAAAGTTGCGCGAAATTTCGTATTATTTTACGACGCATTATTTATTCTTAATTGAGACTTTGTTGCATTGAAAAAGGAATCATTATGTCTCTTTCGACTTTTTTTCAGCAAACTAAAATACAAATAAAATCAGCGATATCTACCCATCCGATTGAAATCTTCATGATTGCTGCGTTTGCTCTTGGAATTTGGTTTGTGGATATGAACTCAGAAAAAGATCATTTAGCTTATTGGCTATTTGAGCCGATGCTACTTGCCTTTATTTATTTGTCTCGTCCTTACTCATGGTATCGTTTTTCGTGGATTGTGCCTCTCATTACTGTTTTCATCATTTGGCAAGTGAATGATAATGCTGATTTTTATGCTTATAGCCCTAAGTTTTGGGGCGCTCAATTTATTGTGTTATTGATATTATTCGGCTTTCCATTTGTCAGAAACAATCAAGCCTTTACTTATCGTAATTTTACGACTCTATATTACATCACTTCATCCATTGCTGGCTGGGGGCTAGTTTCTGGTTTGGTAGCTGCAATTTTGGCTTCAATCAGTACATTATTTAACATTGATTTTGGTGAATGGTTTCAAAAGCATCTTTATTCCTCCATTACTGCATTTTGCCTTCCTTTGTTCTTTTTGGTCTTTCAACAGCGCCAAGAAAATACAGAGATGACGCTAAATCGTAGTTTTGACATTTTAGTGAATTTTATCTTAGCGCCCGCCTTGATGATTTTTACTGCACTACTTTATGCTTACGTTGGCAAAATTATCTTAGCAGGGGCTTTGCCAAAAGGTATGGTGTCGAATATTGCGTTGCCTTACTTAGTTGGAGGCTTAGGTGTTTACGCTTTACGTAGTATTAGTGTTAAAGCAAATTGGGACAGTTTCTTTAAGTTTTTCCCATACCTTTCCATTGTGCCAATTGTATTGTTATGGTTGGCCATTGACCGTCGAATTAGTGCCTATGCTTGGACTGAACAACGGATTTATTTAGTGGCATTAGCCTCGGCGATTACGATTGCTTATGCTATTTTAATCATCCCTAAAATTCGTCAATATCGTTTGATTTCTGTCGTTGTAATGGCCGCAATTTTTGCCATGACTTGGGTGGTGAAACCCAAAGAAATTGCTTATCAAAGCCAAACGGAACGTTTTGAGCATTTACTCACAAAGCTTAATTTATCTGATGGACAAGGAAAAATTCGTGATGATGTGGATTTTTTAAGTCGTTTAGAAAATATGCCAGAAAACGAACGCCAAGATTGGAATGAATTAGATGATGTATCTGATTATTTAGTCCATCATTTGGACTTAGGGGCTGATGACGGCTCTAATTATGAGGATAAACGAAAAGCCTTTGTACAAAGATATGGTGAAAAAGCGAATGAACTGATTTCATTGGATGTTTATGAGCATTCTTTCCGTATCAATGATAGCGACATTATGGCTCTGCAAAATAGCCCAGTTAGAGAAGCTGAGTTTGAATGGTCATCAATTGATGTGAGTTCGTATAAAAAATGGATCCATGTGCCAGTCTATCAATTCTATCGTGTGGACGATAACAGCTCGAAAAAAGAAGAGAATGAGCCAAAAGAACGAGCCGAAGTTTGTTTTGTTGAAGAACATGATAGATATTGTACCGATATGGATCAGCATATTAAACAGGTCTTTCAACAACATCATTTAGATTCAATGAAAAAACTGGCGGAATCAGATCTTAAACTAATCAGCAAAGACTTACTAAAAATTGATGCGCCAAGTTTTGCTATCTATTTAGGTTCACTTGAAATGCAATTTACTCAAGAAAAGGGCTATCACTACAAGGAATTAACCGTCGAAGCTATTTTTGATAAATAGGCTAGATATGTAAAGTGCGGTGATGTTATTGCAAAAAATTTGGCTAAAAATGACCGCACTTTGATATTAAAACGGATAAAAATCTCCCTAATCCTATTCAGATTGGGGAAGTTGTCTGATGAAGTAAAAGCTTTATTGTGTTCTTTGATACAAAAGCTTTTTCAAGAATTGTGTATGCGCATCTAAAATACTAAACATCGTTTCCCGATCTTCACCAAATAGTGAGGTTTCATTATTTGAACGAACTTTGTCATAAGCTGAAAAGGCGATTTCAAACTCTTCAGTGCGTAATTTAATGCTTTTCCCGTGCAGTATAAGGCTTAGTAAGCTGACTTCTTTAGGTGTTAATTCTGGAAATAAATGACTTATCCATAGCTCCATAGAGTATTGAACTGCTTCATTTATTTTTTCTTGTTTTTTACTTTCTTGCCCTGGGTGTAGCCGATAAAGCAACAAGGGTTCTGGTAAATTCGCAAATGTCTTTTTGTGTAATGCACATTGTACCCACATATGAAAATCGGGCGCAGTAGCTGTTTGGGCATAATTAATTTCGAGCGCTTTGATACTAGAATGTCGCCACATTGAAGAGGGATTAATGATATTGTCACGAGCTAAAGAAAAATGTGCTTTTATATCTTTATCTAAAAGAGGAAGTGTACTCACTTTAGTCGCTTTATCAGTTTGCCCATCATTAAAGAGCAGAGCATTACTTCCTAAAATATCAATTTCGGGATGCTCATCTAAATATTGAACTTGTTTTTCAAAACGGTGTGGTACACAAATATCATCGGCATCCATACGTGCAACATATTCAACATTCATATAGTTAAGCATATCCATGGCAAATTGCATTACAGCAGGCTCACCTTGGTTTTGTGGTAAATGGTAAACACGTAAGCGAGCATCTTTTGTCGCATAGCTTTCGAGAATGTCACCTGTGTTATCGGTAGAAGCATCATTAACTGCCAGAATACAAAAATCACTAAAGGTTTGATTCAACAATGAATCTAAACATTCAGTGAGAAAATTTTCTGCATTATATGCGGGTAAAATAACAGCAAGTTTCATTTTTAGTTATCCATTATTAAATGAGTGAATAAGGCACAGATGATATTATTCCTTATTAATACAAAGTGCGGTCAAAAACACAAGAATTTTTGACCGCACTTGTTTATGGAATTATCAGTAAATTACTTTTCAGTTTTTAACTGGTTTTCTCTTGCTGCTTTGACAAAGCCTTCGAATAATGGGTGTCCATCACGTGGTGTTGACGTAAATTCAGGGTGGAATTGACATGCAACAAACCATGGGTGGTTTGGTACTTCAATGATTTCCACTAATTTACGATCCGCAGATAAGCCAGTTACTTTAAGACCTGCTTTTTCAATTTGTGGAAGCAGATTATTATTCACTTCATAACGGTGGCGGTGACGTTCTTCAATGGTTTCTTTGCCATATAATGCACGCGCTTTTGAGCCTTCAATTAAATGACATTGCTGTGCCCCTAAACGCATCGTACCACCAAGATCTGAATTATCATCACGGGTTTCAATGTGGCCTTCCGCATCTTGCCATTCTGTAATTAAACCAACTACTGGTTGTTCGCAGTGGCGATCAAATTCAGATGAGTTCGCTTTTTCAAGACCAGCAACGTTGCGCGCATATTCGATTAATGCAATTTGCATCCCTAAACAAATGCCTAGGTAAGGAACATTGTTTTCACGCGCATATTTTGCAGTCAAGATTTTGCCTTCTACACCGCGATAGCCAAAGCCGCCCGGTACCAAAATACCATCGACGCCTTTCAATACTTCAGTGCCTTTGGTTTCGACATCTTGTGAATCAATATATTTGATATGCACGCTTAAACGGTTTTTCAAACCTGCGTGTTTTAAGGCTTCATTCACTGATTTATAGGCATCAGGTAATTCAATGTATTTACCGACCATACCAATGGTGACATCGCCCACAGGGTTGGCTTCTTGATAAAGCACTTGTTCCCATTCAGAAAGATCAGCTTCAGGACAGTCTAAGTGGAAACGTTGACAGATGAATTCATCTAAACCTTGTGATTTTAATAATGCCGGAATTTGGTAGATCGAATTCACATCTTTTAATGAGATGACCGCACGTTCTGGTACGTTACAGAATAAGGCGATTTTTGCACGCTCGTTTGGTGGAATCATACGATCTGAACGGCAGATAAGCACATCTGGCTGAATACCAATTGAAAGTAATTCTTTTACAGAATGTTGTGTCGGTTTGGTTTTTACTTCGCCTGCCGTTGGAATATATGGAACTAACGTTAAGTGCATAAAGAGAGTATTCTCACGGCCCACTTGTACGGCAAGTTGACGAAGTGCTTCTAAGAATGGAAGTGATTCAATATCACCCACTGTTCCGCCTACTTCCACGATAACCACATCATGGCCTTGTGCGCCGGCAATCACGCGATCTTTAATTTCATTGGTGATGTGTGGGATAACTTGAATTGTCGCACCTAAATAATCACCACGACGCTCTTTGCGTAATACTTCAGAATAAATTTTACCTGTGGTGAAGTTGTTGCGTTTTGTCATTTTGGTACGAATAAAACGCTCGTAGTGACCTAAGTCTAAATCGGTTTCTGCCCCGTCTTGTGTCACGAACACTTCGCCGTGTTGGGTTGGGCTCATTGTACCCGGATCCACGTTGATGTAAGGGTCTAATTTCATAATAGTCACGTTTAAGCCACGTGCTTCTAAAATTGCTGCCAATGATGCTGCAGCAATACCTTTACCTAACGATGAAACCACACCGCCTGTAACGAAAATATAATTTGTAGCCATAGTGAGAGACCTAAAATGTTGGGATAAAAATGATTATAGCCAATCATCTTTTATGCAAATTTGTGCAGAATGCTGAAAAGTGCGGCCAAAAATAAAAGAAAAAGATGATTAGCTATCAAGACGGGAGGATAGTTTACAGGATTTGAGATTTTTATACAATCTTGTCTTGTCAGGAATGTATGAAAATTAAATGGCTTATCATATTCTCCATTCTACGATAGAATACGCCCAAATTTTTTATAAAGAAGAGAAGAATTTATGACAAATAAAGCATTAAGCGTGGTGATTTTAGCGGCCGGTAAAGGCACTCGTATGTATTCTGATTTACCTAAAGTCTTGCACAAAGTGGCAGGTAAACCGATGGTAAAACATGTGATCGATACGGCGAATCAATTAGGTGCAGAAAACGTGCATTTAATTTATGGTCACGGTGGCGAATTAATGCGTGAGCGTTTGGCAAATGAAAGCGTGAACTGGGTCGTTCAAGCAGAACAATTAGGTACAGCCCATGCGGTTCAACAAGCAGCACCATTCTTCAAAGATGATGAAAATATTGTGATTTTATATGGTGATGCGCCATTAGTGACCAAAGAAACATTGGAAAAACTCATTGCAGCGAAACCAGAAAATGGGATTGCATTACTTACTGTCAATTTAGATAACCCAACGGGTTACGGTCGTATTATTCGTGAAAATGGCAATGTGGTGGCGATCGTAGAACAAAAAGATGCCAACGCAGAGCAATTAAAAATCCAAGAAGTGAATACTGGCGTATTAGTAGCAGATGGCGCACATTTCAAAAACTGGCTTTCTCGTGTGAAAAATAACAATGCACAAGGCGAGTTTTATTTAACGGATGTGATTGGTTTAGCAAATCAAGATGGTTGTCAGGTTACTGCCGTTCAAGCCTCTGAATTTATGGAAGTAGAAGGTGCCAATAACCGTTTACAACTTGCTGCATTAGAGCGTTTTTATCAACGTAAACAAGCAGAAAAACTTTTACTTGCAGGCGTGATGTTGATTGACCCTGAGCGTTTTGATTTACGCGGCACATTAGAGCACGGTAAAGATGTTGAAATTGATGTGAATGTAATTGTGGAAGGCAATGTGCGCTTGGGTGACCGTGTAAAAATCGGTGCAGGTTGCGTATTGAAAAACGTGACCATTGGTGATGATGTTGAAATCAAGCCTTATTCTGTTTTAGAAGATGCGACAATTGGTGAGAAAGCGGCGATTGGTCCATTCTCTCGTTTACGTCCAGGTGCTGAATTAGCGGCTGAAACCCATGTGGGTAACTTTGTGGAAATTAAAAAATCCACAGTAGGTAAAGGTTCTAAAGTAAACCACCTCACTTATGTCGGTGATACCGAAATAGGTGAAAACTGTAATATCGGTGCTGGTGTTATTACTTGTAACTATGACGGTGCGAATAAATTTAAAACAATCATTGGTAACAATGTATTTGTGGGATCGGACACTCAGTTAGTTGCACCAGTTACTGTAGCCGATGGCGCAACGATCGGTGCGGGCTCAACGATTACTCAAAATATTGAGAAAGATGAGCTTGTGATTACTCGTGTGCCACAACGTCATATTCAAGGTTGGCAAAGACCGGTGAAGAAAAAGTAATTAACATTGAAAGGCGAACCAATGTGTTCGCCTTTTATGATTTGATGCCTTTTACTTTATAAAGGTTGTTCGAGTTGCTAAAATCATCGTCCATTTATAAAGACAGATAATTTCCTATGACAAAAAATAAAACAGGACTTTCATTCCTTTGGTTAAGTGCGGTCGCATTTATCCTTGATTTACTGACCAAATATATCGTAGTGCAACGCTTTGATCTCTATGAAAGCGTGAACCTATTACCCGTTTTTAATTTAACCTATGTGCGTAACTATGGCGCAGCGTTTAGCTTTTTAGCTGAGCATGATGGTTGGCAGAAATATTTCTTTATCGTGCTTGCGATTGGGATTTCTTTAATGCTGGCTTACTTTATGAAAAAGAATTCTGCAGAACAAAAATTACAAAACTCGGCTTATGCGTTGATTATTGGCGGTGCGTTAGCCAATATGGTGGACCGTGCGTATAACGGTTTTGTGGTGGATTTCTTAGATTTTTATTGGGATATTTATCATTATCCGGTATTCAATGTAGCAGATATTGCGATTTGTATTGGTGCGGGTTTATTAGCATTAGATGCCTTTAAAGGTGATAAAAAGAGCGGTCAAAAATGAAGATAATTTTAGCCAATCCTCGCGGATTTTGCGCAGGTGTCGATCGAGCCATTAGCATTGTTGAATTAGCGCTTGAAATTCATGGCGCACCGATTTATGTGCGTCATGAAGTGGTGCACAATCGTTTCGTGGTAAATGGTTTGCGTGAGCGTGGAGCGATTTTTGTGGAAGAACTGAGCGAAGTGCCTGATGGCGCTATTGTGATTTTCTCTGCTCATGGTGTGTCACAAGCCGTTCGTCAAGAAGCGAAAGATCGTCAGTTAAAAGTATTTGATGCAACTTGTCCGTTGGTAACCAAAGTACATATGCAAGTGGCGCGTGCGAGCCGCAAAGGGACGAAAGCGATTTTGATCGGACACAAAGGCCATCCAGAAGTGGAAGGTACAATGGGGCAGTACAATAATGAGGAAGGTGGTATTTTCTTAATTGAAAGCGTGGAAGATATTGCTCGTTTGCCGGTTCAAGAAAATGATGATTTAACCTTTATGACACAAACCACACTTTCTCTTGATGATACGGCGGAAACTATCAGTGCATTGAAAGACAAATATCCTGCTATTCAAGGCCCACATAAAAACGATATTTGCTATGCCACAACCAATCGTCAAGAAGCAGTGCGTGAATTAGCGAAACAATGTGAGCTAGTCGTGGTTGTAGGCTCTAAAAACTCATCGAATTCTAATCGTTTAGCTGAGTTGGCATCGCGTATGGGTGTGAAATCAAAATTGATTGATGATCCAAATGATGTGGCAGCAGATTGGTTTGAAGGCGTTGAAACAATTGGTGTGACAGCAGGGGCTTCAGCACCGGAAGAGTTGGTGCAATCCGTAATTGCTCGATTAAAAGAATTTGGTGCGGATAGTATCGAAGAGCTTCAAGGCTTAGAAGAGAATATGTTCTTTGAAGTGCCAAAAGAGCTACGAATAAAAGAAGTAAACTAATTCTATTAAAAAAGTGCGGTTAATTTACCGCACTTTTTTTGTGTTATTTTATTTTTTATTGTGCACTTTAAGCCATTTTTGCATTTGTTCAATTTCTGCCTGTTGAGCGTTAATAATATTCTCAGCAAGCTTACGCATCTCAGGATCTTTTCCGTATTTTAATTCAACTTCCGCCATTTTTACTGCGCCAATATGGTGTGGCAACATACCTGCTGCAAAAGCAACATCAGGATCTTTATATTGCGCAGCTGCCATCATGTCTTGATGCATTTGACTCATACCTTGCATTAATTCTTGTTGCATTGCAGAATCTGTCGACATTGGCATATTCATGTGTGCTTGATGCGGTTGTTCATTCGCTTGGGCATAAATTGAAACTGCAGCAGCGCTAAGTGTGATAAAAGTCATAAGTTTTTTCATGTTTTTCTCCTATGTGATAACTGAATGCGCACCAATCATAAACTTTGACCTAAGGTTAAGGTCAATATTTATTCCGAAAATTTTTGGTGAGATGCTAAAATAAGACAATGTTTGATATGAGGGACAGAATCATGAAACAAAAAATTGTGCTTGCCACAGGTAATAAAGGCAAAGTAAAAGAAATGGCGGATGTATTAGCCAATTTCGGTTTTGAAGTGATTGCTCAAACGGATTTAGGCATCGAAAGTCCAGAGGAAACGGGCTTAACGTTTGTCGAAAATGCGATCCTTAAAGCACGCTATGCGGCTGAAAAATCAGGGTTACCGGCAATAGCGGATGATTCCGGTCTAGTGGTGGATGCGTTAAATGGTGCGCCAGGATTGTATTCTGCACGTTATGCGGGTGTAGATGGTGATGAAGCCGATGCGAAAAATCGTGAAAAATTACTGGCAGAATTAGCCAATGTACCAACTGAACGTCGCCAAGCAAAATTTGTGAGTACGATTGTGTTATTACAACACCCAAGTGATCCTTCTCCAATCATTGCTCAAGGTGAATGTGACGGGCAGATTATTTATGAAGAAAAAGGTGAAAATGGCTTCGGTTACGACTCGCTCTTTTTTAGCCCTGAAAAAGACTGTACCTTTGCCGAATTAGAAACCGTAGAGAAAAAGAAAATTTCTCATCGTGCGAAGGCATTAGCTGTTTTAAAATCAAAATTAAGCGTCTAAAGTGCGGTTAATTTTTAACGAGAATTTAAGGATACAAAATGATTGTGACAACAACCCCTAATGTTGAAGGGAAACAAATCGTAGAATATAAACAAGTCGTCTTCGGTGAGGTGATTGCGGGTGCCAATTTCATGCGTGATTTCTTTGCTGGCATTACGGATGTGATTGGTGGGCGTTCTAGTGTTTATGAGCGTCGTATTAGTCGTGCGCGTCAAGATGCGTTGAAAGAACTAGAAGAAAAAGCTTATGCCTTGGGTGCTAATGCTATTGTTGGCGTGGAAGTTAACTACACAACAGTGGGCACGAAAAGCATGTTTATGGTGATTGCAAGTGGCACGGCAGTGGTGGTGCGCTAAGGTCGTTTTTTCATTTGCTTAAATGTAATTTTTGCGATCAGGATCGCAAAAGTGCGGTCAATTTCTTGCGTATTTTGGGTGTATCTTAAAAATGTCGCTGTTGATATGAATCAACGGTACTTTTTGTTAATAAAGGGCATTTTTATGAAATTGATGAAACATTTATTTAGTTCATTATTTATTGCAGGCGCGATGTTGAATACACAAGCAATTGCAGAAGAAAAGACAGCAGAGCAAGCTCAACCGCAAACGCAAGTGCAGCAACAAACTGCTGTGCAAGCACCATCACAAACTGTACAACAAACAGTGAGTGATAAATTAAATATCAATACCGCTAGTGCATCAGAAATTCAAAAAGCATTGATTGGTATTGGGGCGAAAAAAGCAGAAGCCATTGTGCAATATCGTGAAAAACACGGTAATTTCACCGTGGCAGAACAACTGCTTGAAGTACAAGGCATTGGTAAAGCAACGTTAGAGAAAAACCGAGATCGTATCGTGTTTTAATGTTGTTATTTTTATATGAAAAGCGGAATAGTGATATTCCGCTTTTTTATTTTTTGAGCAGAAATTTACCAAAACTTGCAAAATATCAAATTTTTTTGGAATAAGTTGGGGAATCCTTGCAATGGTTTTTTAAGAGAGTAGAATACCAAACGGGTATAGGAATACCTATGTTGTAGTATAAGAAATAATAAACCAACTATTTGGAGTTAGATATGGCATCAGAAAATTTAAATCAATCTTCTGTTGCTCTCACACCAGTTGAAGCAACGGATTATGCTGAAAGCGTTGCTGCGTATAAAGCGCAAAAACGCCCATTTTTATCATTTCTGTCTGGTATTAGTGCTGGGGCTTGTATTGCTTTAGCCTTTGTATTCTATACGACGACACAAACAGCAAGCGCAGGAGCGCCTTGGGGATTAACCAAGTTAGTCGGTGGGTTAGTTTTCTCTTTAGGCGTAATTATGGTGGTAATTTTAGGATCTGAATTATTCACCTCTTCTACTTTAACCTTAGTTGCCCGCGTAGGCGGTAAGATAACCACAACACAAATGATCCGAAATTGGATTGTGGTATATTTGGGCAACTTTGTGGGCGGTTTATTTATTGCTGCAGTGATTTGGTTTGGGGGACAAACCATGGCAGCAAATGGTCAATGGGGTTTAACCATTTTGGCTACCGCTCAGCATAAGATTCACCATACTTGGTTTGAAGCATTTAACCTTGGTATTTTATGTAACATTATGGTGTGTGTAGCGGTATGGATGTCTTATTCCGGTAAAACTGTTACAGATAAAGCATTTATTATGATTATGCCGATTGGTTTATTTGTTGCATCAGGTTTTGAACACTGTGTGGCAAATATGTTTATGATTCCGCTTGGCATTATTACAGCACATTTTAGTACACCAGAATTTTGGCAACAAATTGGTATAGATCCAATGAAATATGCAGACTTAGATCTCTATCATTTCATTGTGAAGAATTTAATTCCCGTAACGTTGGGCAACATTGTGGGTGGCGCAGTTTGTATCGGCTTATTCCAACGTTATTTAACCAAAGCTCACTAATGTACTAACGAACTAAACAAGACTTATTTTTTATCAATTAAAAAAGGAAATGACTATGTCAGAACTTAATGAAGCACAAAAAGTTGCGTGGGCAGGATTCGTTGCCGGTGATTGGCAAGAAAACGTCAACGTGCGTGATTTTATTCAAAAGAACTACACCCCGTATGAAGGTGATGATTCTTTCTTAGCAGGTCCAACCGAAGCGACAACAAAACTTTGGGAAACCGTAATGGAAGGAATTAAAGTTGAAAACCGCACACATGCGCCATTAGACTTTGACGAACATACGCCTTCAACGATTACTTCTCACGCACCAGGTTATATCAATAAAGACTTAGAGAAAATCGTAGGTCTTCAAACTGATGCTCCATTAAAACGTGCCATTATGCCATTTGGTGGTATTAAAATGGTGGAAGGTTCATGTAAAGTTTACGGTCGTGAATTAAATCCTGAAGTGAAAAAAATCTTCACTGAATACCGTAAAACACATAACCAAGGTGTATTCGATGTTTATACGCCAGACATTTTACGTTGTCGTAAATCAGGTGTATTAACTGGTCTTCCAGATGCTTACGGTCGTGGTCGTATCATCGGTGACTATCGTCGTGTCGCACTTTATGGTGTTGACTTCTTAATGAAAGATAAATACGCACAATTCACTTCTTTACAAAAAGACTTAGAAGATGGCGTAAATCTTGAAGCAACTATCCGTTTACGTGAAGAAATCGCAGAACAACACCGTGCATTAGGCCAAATGAAACAAATGGCAGCAAGCTACGGTTTCGATATTTCTAACCCTGCAACTAACGCTAAAGAAGCTATTCAATGGATGTACTTTGCTTACTTAGCAGCAATCAAATCACAAAATGGTGCAGCGATGTCATTCGGTCGTACTGCAACCTTCATCGATATCTATATCGAACGTGATTTAAAAGCGGGTAAAATTACTGAAACTGAAGCGCAAGAATTAGTTGACCACTTAGTGATGAAACTTCGTATGGTTCGTTTCTTACGTACACCTGAATACGATCAATTATTCTCTGGTGACCCAATGTGGGCAACTGAAACTATCGCAGGTATGGGTTTAGATGGCCGTACATTAGTAACCAAAAATACATTCCGTATTTTACACACCCTTTACAACATGGGTACTTCTCCAGAACCAAACTTAACGATTCTTTGGTCTGAGCAATTACCTGAAAACTTCAAACGTTTCTGTGCGAAAGTATCGATTGATACCTCATCAGTTCAGTACGAAAACGATGATTTAATGCGTCCAGACTTCAATAATGATGACTACGCGATCGCATGTTGTGTATCACCAATGGTTGTTGGTAAACAAATGCAATTCTTCGGTGCTCGTGCAAACTTAGCGAAAACATTGTTATACGCAATCAATGGCGGTATCGATGAAAAATTAGGTATGCAAGTAGGTCCGAAAACTTCACCAATCACTGATGAAGTGTTAGATTTCGACACAGTCATGACTCGTATGGACAGCTTTATGGATTGGTTGGCAAAACAATATGTGACTGCCTTAAACATCATCCACTACATGCACGATAAATATTCATACGAAGCAGCATTAATGGCGTTACATGATCGTGATGTATACCGTACCATGGCTTGTGGTATCGCAGGTCTTTCTGTTGCAGCAGACTCTCTTTCAGCAATTAAATATGCGAAAGTTAAACCTGTTCGTGGCGACATCAAAGATAAAGATGGCAATGTTGTAGCAAGCAACGTAGCAATCGACTTCGAAATCGAAGGTGAATATCCACAATATGGTAACAACGACAACCGTGTTGATGACATCGCTTGTGACTTAGTTGAACGTTTCATGAAGAAAATTCAAAAACTTAAAACTTACCGCAACGCTGTGCCTACACAATCTGTATTAACCATTACTTCTAACGTAGTTTATGGTAAGAAAACAGGTAACACCCCAGATGGCCGTCGCTCAGGTGCGCCATTCGGACCAGGTGCGAACCCAATGCACGGTCGTGACCAAAAAGGTGCGGTAGCATCATTAACTTCTGTGGCTAAACTTCCATTTGCTTACGCAAAAGATGGTATTTCTTATACCTTCTCAATCGTACCAAATGCGTTAGGTAAAGATCCAGAGGCACAACGTCGCAACCTTGCGGGCTTAATGGATGGTTACTTCCACCACGAAGCAGCAGTAGAAGGTGGTCAACACTTAAATGTGAACGTATTAAACCGTGAAATGTTATTAGATGCGATGGAAAATCCGGATAAATATCCGCAATTAACCATCCGTGTATCTGGTTACGCAGTACGTTTCAACTCTTTAACTAAAGAGCAACAACAAGACGTCGTCACTCGTACATTCACAGAATCGTTCTAAAACACGATAAAATTTAACCGCACTTTAGCGGGAACATAAAAATTATGAGCCTGATTTAAGTCAGGCTCATTTTTTATAGATAATATTTTTGATAAAATTTAGCTAGATTTATTTTTTGGAAATTTATGTATGTCTGTTCTAGGAAGAATTCACTCCTTTGAATCCTGTGGAACCGTGGATGGTCCCGGCATTCGTTTTATTTTATTTATGCAAGGCTGTTTAATGCGTTGCAAATATTGCCACAACCGTGATACTTGGGATCTTGATGGTGGTCGCGAAATCAGTGTGGAAGAACTCATGAAAGAAGTGGTGAGCTATCGCCATTTTATGAATGCAACCGGTGGTGGTGTGACAGCATCAGGTGGTGAAGCCATTCTTCAAGCTGAGTTTGTACGAGATTGGTTCCGAGCTTGTAAAGCAGAAGGGATTAATACGTGTTTAGATACCAATGGTTTTGTACGTCATTATGACCATATTATTGATGAACTACTCGATGTAACTGATCTCGTTTTGCTTGATTTAAAAGAACTGAACGATCAAGTGCACCAAAATCTTATTGGAGTGCCAAACAAACGGACGCTTGAGTTTGCGAAATATTTGCAAAAACGTAATCAGCGAACCTGGATTCGTTATGTAGTCGTTCCAGGTTATACCGATAACGATCATGATGTTCATCTGCTCGGACAGTTTATTGAAGGTATGACCAATATTGAAAAAGTCGAACTTCTCCCTTATCATCGATTAGGTGCCCATAAATGGAAAACCCTTGGCTTTGACTATGAGCTCGAAGATGTT
This sequence comes from uncultured bacterium, assembly GCA_905215245.1. GTDB lineage: Bacteria > Pseudomonadota > Gammaproteobacteria > Enterobacterales > Pasteurellaceae > Haemophilus_D. Next base: position 22,967 of record CAJMPC010000003.1, read on the forward strand.
TTACCGCCGACAAAAGAATCACTTGAGCATATTAAAACAATCCTTGAAGGATATGGACATACGGTAAAATATTAAGCTAAGGTATAAAAAGATTAACAGCAGGCTTTAGAAAGCTTTAAGGAGGAAAAATGAAAAAATTAGCATTAACGTTTTTAGGTGTAGCCCTTTTAGCAGGCTGTTCAGCTGTTCAATCGCCAGTTACACAAGAAGAGGTGACATTAACCGCCCCTTCAAAAGATAGAGTAGGGTATGTTCGATTAGTAAAAGATAAAAATTACTACATTGATACCGATTCAATTTGGGTGGACAACCAAGATTTAAACCAAGTGCATTTTGATGCCGTGGTGAATTTGGATAAAGGTTTATATGTGTATCCAAATGAGAAAAGACGTTATGCACGTTCTGTTCGCCAATATAAAATCTTAAACTGTAAGAACTACCATTTAACTCAAGTTCGTACTGATTTTTATGATGATTTCTGGGGTGAAGGTTTACGTGCCGCACCGAAAAAACAAGAGAAATACACAATTAGCTTAAAACCTAATACAACGCTCTATGCGGCTGCGCAAGTTATTTGTGTGAACTCAGATAGAAAACCTTCTTTAGAGTTAGAAGGCTCAAAAGCAAAATAATCAATCAAAGTGCGGTTAGAAATAACCGCATTTTTTATCTCTATGAAACTAATGAGCAGGCAATAAAAAACGGCCAATATTCATTAAATATTGACCGTTCTTTTTATCTTATAATGAAAGATTATTTCACGCGAGAAACATATTCGCCTGAACGAGTATCGACTTTAATTACTTCACCGATTTGAACGAAAAGAGGTACTTTCACCACAGCACCAGTACTTAATGTTGCTGGTTTACCGCCTGTACCCGCAGTATCACCTTTAAGACCAGGGTCAGTATCGATGATTTCTAATTCTACGAAGTTTGGTGGAGTAACTGTAATTGGTGCACCGTTCCATAAAGTCACGATACAATCTGCTTGGTCTAATAACCATTTTTCAGCATCACCCACTGCTTTTGCATCAGCAGAGTATTGTTCAAATGTTTCTGGGTGCATGAAGTACCAGAATGCATCATCTTTGTATGAATAAGTGAGGTTAAGATCCATAACATCAGCAGCTTCAACCGAAGTACCAGATTTGAAGTTTACGTCTAATACTTTGCCTGAAATTAATTTACGAATACGAGTACGAGTAAAAGCTTGGCCTTTACCTGGTTTAACGAATTCGTTTTCAACGATCACACAAGGCTCACCGTCTTGCATAAATTTTAGACCTGGTTTGAAATCACTGGTAGTATATGTAGCCATATTAAAAATATCCTAAAAAATAGAGATTGTTTGAAAGTGCGTATTTTAACCCAAAATATTGCGATTAGAGAAGAACAAAATTGGTTAGAAACCCTAAAAAATGCGATTTCTGATCCGAAAATCTTGTTAAAAACCTTAAATTTGTCTGTTGAAGATTTTGCCGAGGATATCACTGCTCGTAAACTTTTTGCTATGCGAGTGCCTTTGCCTTTTGTTGATAAAATGGAAAAAGGGAATCCGAAAGACCCACTTTTTTTGCAAGTGATGACGGCTCAACAAGAATTTATTGAGACCGAAGGGTTTAGCCAAGATCCTTTAGATGAGCAGCAAAAAAATGCGGTGCCTAATATTCTGCATAAATACCAAAATCGCTTGCTGTTCATGGCAAAAGGAGGCTGTGCCGTTAACTGTCGTTATTGTTTCCGTCGCCATTTTCCTTATGATCAAAATCCAGGCAATAAAACGAGTTGGCAACAAGCAATAGACTATATTGCGGCCCATTCAGAAATTGAAGAAGTGATTTTTTCGGGTGGCGATCCGATGATGGCGAAGGATAGTGAATGGGCGTGGCTATTAGAACGCCTTGAAAAAATACCGCACTTACAGCGTTTACGTATTCACTCTCGTTTGCCTGTCGTGATTCCGGAGCGAATTACGGATGAATTTTGTGATTTATTGCTAAAAAGCCGATTACAAGCGGTGTTTGTCACGCATATCAATCATCCAAATGAAATTGATGAAGGACTCGCTTTCGCTATGCAAAAACTGGCAGGCGCTAAAGTGACCTTACTCAATCAATCAGTCCTTTTAAAAGATGTGAATGATAACCCACATATATTAAAAGTATTAAGCGATAAGCTGTTTCAATCAGGTATTCTGCCTTATTACTTGCATTTATTGGATAAAGTGCAGGGGGCAAGCCATTTTTATATCTCAGATGAGAAAGCATTACAAATTTACAAAGAATTACAGGCGCTCACTTCTGGCTATTTAGTGCCCAAATTAGCACGAGAAATCGGCGGAGAGCCAAATAAGACTTTATACACTGCTTAAGATCCGATAAAATACGATTCAATTTTTCACCGCACTTTTGTGCGATCTTTAGTTTAGCAAATCGAGGTAATACCGTGGATAATAAAAATCAACCTAACGACAATTCATCTCAAAATGAATTAGATTTAGGATTTAATCACTCTGACTCTGTGACACCAAGAAAACCGGTTCAACAAAGTGGCTCAATTTTTGATAAAGCCAAAGGTTTATTTGGTAAAAAAGAACAGCCAGATACACAATTCCATGTTCGTCGCGAACCAACTTTTGGTGTGGCAGCAAGCCAACCTTTTTCACCTTCTCAAGCATTCCAAAGTGAAAATACTGAACAGTCAGTGCAATCAAGTGCTTTCGGAGCTCAAGAACCTGTTGAAAATGTTCAAGTAGAAAACGTAGCGGAAGAAAAAGTGATTTTTGAAAATTCATCTGCAGAAGAGATTGTGGAAGAAGTGACAACTCAAGCCGAAACAGTTGCACCGGCAGCGGCAGCAACCGCTGCGGCAGCAAGCTTGAAATCACCAGAAAAATGGAAGGTTTTACAAATGTTACCAGAAAAACATCGCCGTTTATTTATTGCTATTTTGGGTTTAGTGGTATTACTAATCATTTTCTTCACCTTAAAACCAAATTCAGATACGGTAGAGTCTTTTGAACAACAAAACAGCAATGAAATTCCGGTTCAATTCCAATCATTGGATCAGTCTCAACCGGTTGAAACTACAGTATTAGATAACAATAACAATGCAGCGCCGTCAACGACAGAACAAGCTGCAAATGACGCTAAATCAGATACACCTCCAGCCATGGAATACGTAGGTGATAAAGCAGATGCGGCGAAATCACAACCTGCAGAGCCTGCACAACAAACTGTTGCACAACAACCCGCAACTCAACCTGCGCCGGTTCAACCAGCTGTTACACCAGCACCAGTTAAAGAACCAGTGAAAACAGTGCAACCAGCTGTAGAAAAACATACCGCAACAGTTGAGCATAAAGCAGAGCCTCGTCGTGAACAGACATCTGTGGTTCAAGAGAAAAAACAACCTAAACCAGTAGCTGAAAAAGCAACAGTTCAGCCGACTCAAACCGTGAAAAAAGAGTCAAGCAAAATTCAAGAAGCTAAACCGGTTGCGACTAAAGACAGTAAGGTTCAAATTGTGGAAGCGAAATCAGCAACCCACAATACGATGAAAGCAGCTGAACCAGCAGCACAAACTGCTTCAACCGGTGCAACAAAAACATTAACGGTGCCTCAAGGTGTTTCACTGATGCAAGTATTCCGTGATAATAAATTGAATATTTCAGATGTGAATGCCATGACAAAAGCAAGCGGTGCAGGTAATGCATTAAGCAGTTTCAAACCTGGTGATAAAGTACAGGTATCTGTGAATAGTCAAGGCCGAGTGAGTGAGCTTCGTTTATCAAATGGCGGTAAGTTCATTCGTCAAGCCGATGGTTCATATCAGTATAAAAAATAATTTTTAGTGGGCGAGTAATCGCCCATTTTTCTAGATAAGATTGTTTATCCTTGCTCATTTCGCAAAGTGAGCAATCATAAACAACCCTTGATGGAAATAGAATTCATGTTAAAAAAATTAAGCGTAATTTTGACCGCACTTTGTCTTTCTGCTTGTTCACAAAATGTTGAATTAAGCAAACCAGCACCACAGAAAATGAAAGTGCAAACCGTTGATAAAAAATCCCAAAAGGGTTCAGCGACGGTTTATTTGTGTAAAGGCAATAAAGAAGTGAGTGTGGTTCATACCAAGCAAAAACAGAAAAGTAAAAAAACACTCAGTCAGGTGACCGTTACTTTTAATGATGTAACCGAAAAATTGACACGAGTGATTTCTGAGCGTGGGAGAAATTATGCGAATATTCGTTGGTATTGGCAGGAGCGTGATGACTTCAGTCAATTACAAACTAGCGTAGGTGAAGTGCTCGCAGAACACTGTGTGAAACAACCAAGTGAATTAAAATCAGGCAAATAATTCTTGTATGGATCTCCAACGCGGCTTTGTGTTACATCGTCGTCCTTATAGTGAAACCAGCCTTTTGGTGGATTTATTCACTGAAGAAACGGGGCGTTTGACGGTTATTGCAAAAGGTGCACGTGCGAAACGTTCGGCATGGAAATCTGTCTTACAGCCTTTTACGCCATTACTTCTTCGTTGGTCAGGAAAAGGCGCATTAAAAACACTCACGAAAGCAGAGCCCGCAGCAATTACGTTGCCTTTGCAGCAAACGGCTTTATATAGCGGGTTTTATGTAAATGAGCTGATTACTCGAGTGATCGAGCCCGAAACGGCCAATCCACAACTTTTTCAGCATTATCTTCAATGCTTAACAGGCTTAGCCACTCAACCACAGGTTGAGCCCACATTGCGTCTATTTGAATTTCATTTACTTAAAATCTTAGGTTATGGTATCGATTTTTTGCATTGTGCAGGATCAGGTTTACCAGTAGATGAATCGATGACTTACCAATATCGTGCGGAAAAGGGTTTTATCGCCTCGTTAGTGAAAGACAACTTAACCTTTTATGGGCGAGATTTGCTTGCTTTTGACCGTTTGGAATTCACCGATGAATCCGTCTTGCTAGCAGCAAAGCGCTTTACTCGAATTGCGCTCAAACCTTATTTAGGCGATAAGCCGCTGAAAAGTCGAGAGTTATTTACGCAAAACGTGCTTTATTTAAAATAATCCTTTCTTTGATATAAACAGATTAATATACCATCATGGCTTTACTTTACGCTCCACAAAAAAAACAGAAAACCACCCAAAAAGTTGTCGCTGAAATTCAGGATTTAGATTATCAAGGGTTAGGTGTCGCCAAAGTTCAAGGTAAAACCTGGTTCATTGAAAATGCTTTGCCAATGGAAAAAGTGGAAGCGGTAGTGACTGATGAAAAGCGTCAATATGGTTTAGCCACGGCGCAAAAGTGGTTACAAAAGAGTAGTCAGCGTGTTGAGCCACAATGTCGTTATTATGGACGTTGTGGTGGTTGTCAAGGCCAACATATTCCTGTGGAAATGCAACGTAAAGCTAAAGAGAAAGCCCTTTTTTCTCGATTAAGTAAACTGCAAGCAGAGCCTATTCAATTAATGCCAATGATTTGTGGCGAACAATGGGGCTATCGCCGTCGTGTACGATTAAGTTTGCTATGGAATGCTAAAAACAAAACCGTTGAAATGGGATTTCGTCAGAAAAACTCCAATCAGCTAGTGAGTATTCAGCAATGCTTAGTCGCAGAGCCTGCGATTAATCATCTTATCCCCAAATTGAGCGCACTTTGGGCTAAATATTCAACCCCGAAACAATTAGGGCATATTGAATTAGTTTCAGCGGATAATGGCGTAGCCATGTTGTTACGTTACAAAGGAAATTTAGCCGAAACTGACCGCACTTTGTTGCTCGAGTTTGCACGCGTAAATGCTGTGAATTTGTTTCTGCAAGATGATCAAAACATCCAACTTGTGCATGGTGAAATGCCTTATTATGCGTTAGACGGTATTCGTTTATCTTTTGATATCCGCGATTTTATTCAAGTGAATACCCATCTAAATCAGCAAATGGTTGAGACGGCTTTAGATTGGCTTGATTTGAATCAGGATGATCATGTCTTAGATTTATTCTGCGGCATGGGCAATTTCACGTTGCCTTTAGCCAAACGCGTGAAAAGTGCGGTTGGAATTGAAGGTGTTTTGGATATGGTACAAAAAGCCCAATTAAATGCACAATTTAATCACATCGATAATGTTGAATTTTATCAAGCCGATTTAGACCAAACTTTTTCAGAACAACCTTGGGCAAAACAACATTTCAATAAAATTCTCCTTGACCCGCCTCGTAGCGGTGCAGCATTTGCACTGAATGCGTTGTGTGAGCTTGGTGCCGAAAACATTCTTTATGTATCTTGCAATCCTGCAACCTTAGTACGGGATGCTGAAATTCTTCGCGCTTTCGGGTATCGTATTATCAAAACCGCCATGATTGATATGTTTCCACATACCAGTCATTTGGAGTCGGTGACATTATTTATCAAATAAGGTGTAAATTCTGATAGAATAGTCAGACTTTTTTGTTGTCTTAAAAAGACAACTCGGCGGACAGGATGTTGCCGAGCCATATTCATCAACAAGGGGGTATTATGGTTGCAGTTCGTGGTTCTCACTTATCAAATCCACATGATTTTGAGATCGAACAATGGTGTTCGAGCCTTAAACTTGCTGCCCCCGTAGAAAAGTCTCTGATTGATGCATGGTATTATGCCCAAGCCAAAATAGCTGAACATGCCGATCAAATGGAGAATGCAATCCTCACATTGCAATCCGGTGTGGAAATGGTGGAAATTCTGCATGAAATGAATATGGACAGCGAAAGCTTACTCACCGCTATGCTATTCCCCTTAGTAGCAAATAAAATTGTCGATTGGGAGCAAATTCAGGAACATTTCGGGCCTAAAATCACCAAACTGCTTAAAGGTGTGGAGGAGATGGATAATATTCGTCAGCTCAACGCCAGCCATTCTGCCAATGCGTCTCAAGTCGATAATGTGCGCCGTATGCTCCTTGCGATGGTGGACGATTTCCGTTGCGTGATCATTAAACTTGCTGAACGTATTACGTTTCTTCGTAATGCGGAAAATCACTTTTGTGAAGAAGAAAAAGTATTGGCGGCCAAAGAATGTTCCAATATTTATGCCCCATTGGCGAACCGTTTAGGTATCGGTCAATTGAAATGGGAGCTTGAAGATTACTGCTTCCGTTATTTGCATCCAGAACAATATCGAAATATTGCCAAATTATTACATGAGCGCCGTTTAGATCGTGAGCAGTATATTGCAGATTTCGTCACAGAGTTAACCGGTTATTTAAAAGAAAATATCGACCAGGTTGAGGTTTACGGCCGTCCGAAACATATTTATAGCATTTGGCGAAAAATGCAAAAGAAACATTTGGAGTTCAGTGGCTTATATGATGTCAGAGCGGTTAGGGTGATCGTACAGAAATTGCAAGATTGTTATACGGCGCTCGGTATCGTCCACACACATTTCAAACACTTGCCAAAAGAATTTGATGATTATGTCGCCAACCCGAAACCAAATGGCTACCAATCCATTCATACTGTGGTGTTAGGCAAAGGTGGTAAGCCAATCGAAGTGCAAATTCGAACCCAGCAAATGCATGATGATGCGGAGCTTGGTGTAGCGGCTCACTGGAAATACAAAGAGGGCACGACAGGTAGCCTTTCCGCTTACGAAGAAAAAATCACTTGGTTGCGTAAATTACTTGCATGGCAAGATGATATTACGGATTCTGGCGAAGTGATGGCTGAATTACGTAGCCAAGTGTTTGATGATCGCGTATATGTGTTTACACCGAAAGGTGAAGTGGTTGATTTACCTGCGGGATCCACGCCTCTCGATTTTGCTTATGCGATCCACAGTGAGATTGGCCACCGTTGTATCGGGGCGAAAGTTGGTGGGCGTATTGTGCCATTCACTTATCACCTGCAAATGGGTGAGCAAGTGGATATCATCACGCAGAAAAATCCTAACCCAAGCCGAGATTGGGTCAATCCGAACTTAGGCTTTACCCATACCTCAAAAGCGCGCGCCAAAATCCAAGCGTGGTTTAAGAAACAAGATCGTGATAAAAACGTTCCAGCGGGTAAAGAGCAGTTAGATAATGAACTTGCTCGTTTGAATATCAGTTTGAAACAGGTTGAGCAGCTTGCCTTGCCGCGTTATAACTTAAAAAACCTTGAAGATTTATACGCGGGTATTGGTAGTGGGGATATCCGTTTAAATCAGTTAATGAATTTCTTGCAAAGCCGATTGATCAAAGTGACGGCTGAAGAAGCAGATCAAGAAATTCTCCGTCATGTGGCGAGTAAAAGTGCAAATACTGCACAGCAAAAGGCGCAGCAGAAAGCCGAGCAACAACAGAATAAAGGCTATGTCATTGTTGAAGGGGTCGGTAATTTAATGCACCACATGGCACGTTGTTGTCAGCCAATTCCAGGTGATGCGATTGCAGGTTACATTACGATGGGACGAGGTATCTCAATTCATCGTTGCGATTGTGAACAGTTTATTGAATTACAAGCTGCCCATCCGGAACGTGTAGTAGAAGCCCTTTGGGGAGATAATTATGCGGCTGGTTTTCATATTAATATTCGCATTGTGGCCAGTGATCGCAACGGTTTATTGCGCGATATTACGACCGTGCTTGCAAATGAAAAAGTCAGCGTGTTAGGGGTTTCAAGCCGTGCAGACACCAAAAAACAAGTGGCAACGATGGACATGGAAATTGAACTGAAAAATGTCGAAAGTTTAAGTAAAATACTGGCCAGATTAGCGAAGTTAGACGACGTTATCGAAGCAAAACGTTTATAGATTACAACATAGGAACTTTTATGTATAAAACCACGGGATTAACCCATTTAATTAACTCTACAAAATATTCTTTACAAGGCTTAAAAAGTGCATTCAAAAATGAAACCGCATTTCGCCACGAATGTTTTCTTGCGTGCATTCTGATTCCGCTCGCATTTTGGCTGGGTGACACTAAAATTGAAATTGCTTTGATGATTTCATCGGTTTTACTTGTGATGGCAGTAGAACTCTTAAATAGCGCCGTTGAAGCCGTGGTGGATCGCATTGGCACAGAACGACATGAGCTTTCAGGGAGAGCCAAAGACCAAGGCTCAGCAGCGGTATTCATTGCACTTTGCATTGTTGTCGTGGTTTGGGGAAGTATTTTATTTTTCTAAAGTGCGGTCAATTTTCAGTAACAATTTCGGCTTATGTGTTTTACATAAGCCGTTTTTGTTGGTGGAAGTCGGACAAGATTTTATTCCTCTACTTTTGCTGATATAAATAAGAAAGATTTTTGCATATTCATATCCACAGGAGGACGCTATGCCAACAGTTTCAGCCTTAGGTGCGCTCATTGCACTCATCGTCGCTATTTTCCTTATTTTGAAAAAAGTCTCACCAGCCTATGGTATGTTAGTCGGGGCTTTAGTAGGGGGATTAGTTGGCGGCGCTGATTTATCTCAAACCGTGAGTCTCATGATCGGAGGCGCTCAAGGTATAACTACCGCAGTCATGCGAATTCTCGCAGCAGGGGTATTAGCGGGAGTACTGATTGAATCCGGTGCGGCTAATACCATTGCTGAAACCATTACAAACAAGTTAGGTGAAACAAGAGCATTATTAGCGTTAGCGTTGGCTACATTAATTTTAACCGCCGTTGGTGTATTTATTGATGTTGCCGTGATTACGGTCTCTCCAATTGCCTTAGCACTTGCTCGTCGTACTGACTTATCAAAACCCGCTATTCTCTTAGCGATGATTGGTGGGGGAAAAGCAGGAAACTTAATGTCACCTAATCCTAATGCGATTGCTGCAGCAGATACATTCCATCTTCCTTTAACGTCAGTGATGATGGCAGGGATTATCCCCGCTATTTTTGGCTTAATATTGACGTATTTCTTAGCAAAACGTTTAAGAAATAAAGGTTCGCGCGTTTCATCCCAAGAGGTTGTCGCGGTAGAAACACAGAATCTACCCTCATTTTTGACCGCACTTGTGGCGCCTTTGGTTGCCATCTTCTTACTGGCACTTCGTCCGTTAGCCGATATTAAAGTCGATCCTTTAATCGCTTTACCACTTGGTGGTCTGATTGGCGCATTATGCATGGGCAAGCTTCGCCAAGCCAATAACTATGCGATTAGCGGTTTAGGGAAAATGGCTCCGGTGGCGATTATGCTACTTGGTACGGGAGCTTTAGCCGGTATTATTGCCAATTCCGGCATGAAAGATGTGCTCATTGAAGGCTTAAAACATTCGGGCTTACCTTCTTATATCCTGGCACCAATTTCAGGTGCACTTATGTCGCTTGCGACGGCATCAACAACTGCAGGTACAGCTGTTGCTTCGAATGTGTTCAGTTCAACGCTATTAGAGTTGGGGGTGAGTAGTCTAGCTGGTGCCGCGATGATTCATGCGGGGGCGACAGTTTTCGATCATATGCCACATGGTTCTTTCTTCCATGCAACTGGTGGTAGTGTAAATATGGACATGAAAGAACGCTTAAAATTGATTCCTTATGAAAGTGCAGTGGGGTTAATTATGACCATTGTGTCCACCTTAATTTTTGGTGTATTTAGTTAGTTTAAGGAGAGAATATGAAAATTGTCATTGCGCCTGATTCATTTAAAGAAAGCTTAACCGCACTGGAAGTGGCTAATGCGATTGAAACTGGTTTTAAACGTATTTTCCCAAACGCTGAATATGTGAAATTACCAATGGCAGATGGGGGAGAGGGAACCGTACAATCTTTGGTAGATGCCACTCAGGGGCGCTTAATTGAGGCAGAAGTTACGGCACCGTTAGGCAACCAAGTAAAAAGTTTTTTCGGTTTATCGGGTGAGGGTAAAACGGCGATTATCGAAATGGCAGCCGCATCGGGATTGCATCTTGTTCCGATGGATAAACGCAATCCTTGTCAAACCACCAGTTTTGGCACGGGTGAGCTGATTAAGCAAGCCCTAGATCTTGGCGTACAACATATCATTTTAGGGATTGGTGGGAGTGCCACAAATGACGGTGGTGCGGGTATGCTGCAAGCATTAGGCTTACGTTTATTGGATAAAAATGGGCAATCCATTGGCTTTGGTGGTGCAGCATTATCTAATCTTGCTGAAATTCAACTGGTTGATTTAGATCCTCGATTGCAACACGTACAAATCGAAGTGGCTTGTGATGTGAATAATCCACTTTGTGGTGAACGAGGTGCCTCTGCAATTTTTGGCCCTCAAAAAGGTGCCACGCCTGAGATGGTGAAGGAACTCGATGCGGCATTAGCCCATTTCGCCGAAATTGCCGAGCGGGATTGTGGTAAAAAAATTCAAGATCAACCAGGGGCGGGGGCGGCCGGTGGTATGGGTGGTGGTTTATTGCTTTTACCTAATGTGCAACTGAAAGCTGGTGTGCAGATCGTGTTAGATAATTTGAAACTCGCTGAGCAAGTTAAAGAGGCTGATTTAGTGATTACTGGTGAAGGCCGTATGGATGCGCAAAGTATCTTAGGTAAGACTCCAATCGGTGTGGCGCGCACGGCGAAACAATTTAATAAGCCAGTCATTGCGATTGTGGGTTGTTTGCGTGAGGATTATGAAGTGGTGTATGAACATGGCATTGACGCAGTATTTCCAATTATTCGTAATCTGGGTGATTTACCGACAATTCTCAAACAGGGCGAGCAGAATTTAATCTCAACAGCTCAAAATGTGGCGAGATTGTTGTCATTGAAATAAGCTTTTCATACTAAAGTGCGATCAAAAATAACGATAAATTTGACCGCACTTTTTTATTTTATCCCCTTGGATGAAATCTTTCATGAAGGTGTTTCAAGCGTTCTTTAGCCACGTGAGTATAAATTTGCGTGGTGGAGAGATCGCTGTGTCCGAGGAGCATTTGCACAACACGAAGATCCGCACCATGATTCACCAAATGTGTTGCAAAGGCATGACGGAGAACGTGTGGAGATAGCGCATCCGTATCGATTCCTGCTAACACGGCATAATGCTTTATACGATGCCAAAAGGTTTGGCGAGTCATTTGCTGAGCCCGTTGACTGGGAAAGACCACATCAGAACTTTGTCCATTGAGCAAAATAGGGCGACCGTAAAGCACAAATTGTCGCACCCAAAACGCTGCTTCTTCCCCCATTGGTACAATACGTTCCTTGTTGCCTTTACCAATTACACGTACCACGCCTTGTTGCAGATTCATATTTTCAATAGTGAGCGTGACCAATTCCGTGACACGTAATCCAGTTGCGTATAGCAACTCCAACATAGCCTTGTCGCGTAACTCGAGCGGAATTTCGACATCAGGCGTATTTAATAAATCCGTGACTTGTTGCTCGGTTAAATACTTGGGTAAACGGCTTGGTAATTTAGGTGAGCTCAGTACAGCACTCGGGTCATCCGTACGATACTTTTCACGATATAAATATTGGAATAATTTCCGCATCGCACTTAGCATTCGTGCAGTACTAGTAGCTTTGTAACCTTGCTCTAAACGGCTGCCTAAAAATTGTTGCAGATCTAAGGGTTCGAGAGTTTCGAGGGATAAATTTTGTTTATCCAGCCAATCACAAAGTGCGGTCAAATCGAGACGATAAGACTGCACGGTGTTTTCAGACAATCCTTTTTCGATCCAATATTCATTCAAGAATAAATCGACTAGTGTAAGGTTATTCATGTTTATACTCTATGTACCAAAAAGGCTTTCACGCCACGTGGGGTGATAAATAAGCCAACGAAGGCAAAGGCGGCCATTAAGCTAAAGGCATAAACTGGCGAAATCGGATAAAGTACACCAGAAAGCGCAGTGAAAATCGCAATGGCTGCACATCCCGCCAAGGCATTGTATAAGCCTTGTAATTTCGCAATATGGGTTTGTGGTTGAGTGGTGATATAACGCACGGTCGCGTAATGGCCGACGACATAAGTAAGACTGTGAAAACATTGCAATAGGACGATTTCAACAAAGGTATCGGCATAACCGAACGCGAGCCAACGCACGATAGCCGCAATACCGGTGAGATAGAAAAGGGCAGTAATGCTCCAATTTTTGAATAATCGAGTGGAGAAGAAAAAGACGACTATTTCTACTAATACACTGATTCCCCAAAATAAGCCCGCATCGGAAACAGAGTGACCATGACTTGTCCAGAAGATAGTGCTATATGAGTAATAAGCAGCATGCGATCCTTGAATCAGTGCAATAGCAATAAATAAACGAAGGGTGGTTTTATTTTTGAGTAAGCCTAAAAATCCAACAGAATTTTCGACCGCACTTTGTGGCTCATCTTGTGGCATTGGATTGGGATGAAGTAATTGCACAATGCTATAGAAAATAAGGATTCCTGTAATCATCCATGTAATGTATTGTTCACCAACCATCCCCGCTAAATACCCAAACACCATTACGCCGACAACAAATGCAAAGGAGCCAATCAAGCGTACTTTGCCGTAATCTAAATGAATTTGTTGTTGCCATGTACTCGCTAGGCTATCACCAATCGGCATGCCAGCCGCATTCACCATGGAATACAACGCAAGTCCAATAAACAATAGCCAGAAATTATGTGACATCAGCCCAATTAACGCCATTGTAATGGCGCTGGCTACACCCAAATAACGTAAACCATTCACTAAGAGAGAAACGCGTTTTATTAAGCCTGAAAATAAAATACTGCCACTGAAACGGAAAATATAACCACAGGCCAGCAATAAACCGATGCTTTCTTCACTATAAGATTGCGTTTTCAACCACGCAGGGAAAAGGGGAAGAAATACACCGTAGGCACAATAGTAACCAAAAAAGCTCAGGGTGAGCCAGATAAAAGGACGAACTTGCATTAGAATAATTTTTCCATTTCTTGTGAGCGTGCCACACAGGCCTGCATCGCTTGTTTAATGATGTCGTTAAATTGGTGTTGATTGAACACATTTAATGCGGCTGCGGTGGTACCACCTTTTGAGGTCACATTTTCTCGTAACGTGGAAAGCGCTGTCTGTGGATTTTCAATCACCAGCTTCGCCGAGCCTAACATGGCTTGTTGTACCAACTCACGAGATTGGTTTTCGTCTAAGCCCATTTCTATTAGGCCTTGTTGCATGGCTTCTAAAAATTGGAAGAAATACGCCGGACTACTGCCGGAAGCCGCTGTGACGGCATGCATCTGTTCTTCCGTCGTCACCCAAGTGGTTTTCCCTACCGCAGAAAGTAAATCTTCCGCAAAAGTGCGGTCAATTTCAGGTGTGTTTTTATCAGCAAATAAGCCTGCCATGCCTTCTCCCACTAATGCAGGGGTGTTTGGCATCACTCGAACAATAGATTTTGCTGTTGGGATGAGTTCGGCTAATCGGGCTGTAGAAATACCCGCAGCAATAGAAATAATTAATTTATCAGAGAAATCAACCGCACTTAATGGCTTGCAAACATCGGCTAGCACTTGTGGTTTTACCGCAAATAACACAACTTGAGATTGTGTGATGGATTGCTCGTTATCCGTAGAAACAGCGACACCATATTGAGCAAAAAAAGCACGTTTCTCTTCATTAGGATCATTAACGATAATTTTATCGGCAGGATAACCTTGTTTTAATAGGCCTAACACAATCGCTTGTGCCATATTGCCACCGCCGATGAAGGCAATTAATTTCTGTTGCATCATTTTTTCCCGTGAGTTTATGGGCTACAATGTCGCGTATTTTACCCTATTATGAAGGAAGTGTTACGATGTGGTTTAAAAATTTAATGTCATATAGGCTGACGAAGCCCTTAGATTGGGATCTTAATGAATTACAACGCCAGTTGTCAGATTGTGAATTTCATCCTTGTGGCTCACAAGATCAAAGTAAATTTGGTTGGACGAATCCCTTGAAAGGCAGTGAGCTATTGCATTTTTCAGTGGGTAAACACATTTTATTGGTTGCGAAAAAAGAAGAGAAAATGTTGCCGGCGAATGTGGTGAAACGTGAATTAGATGAACGCATTGAAAGCCTTGAGCAAAAAGAAAACCGTAAATTGAAGAAAACGGAAAAACAAACGTTAAAAGATGATGTGGTGATGAATTTATTGCCACGCGCATTCACTAAAAATCAGCAAACTTCTGTATGGATTGATACGGAGAACAACCTTGTGCATGTCGATGCGGCATCCAGTAAACGTGCAGAAGATGCCTTGGCGTTATTACGTAAATCACTTGGTTCGTTACCCGTTGTACCGTTAGCTTTTGCCAATGAACCTTCGACCATTTTAACGGATTGGATTGTGCAGGAAAAAATCCCGCATTGGTTGGTGGCATTAGAAGAAGCCGAACTTCGTGGAAGCCAAGAAGACAGCGTGATTCGCTGTAAAAAACAGCCTTTAGAAAATGAAGAGATTCTCGCGCTTTTACAAGATGGCAAAAAAGTGGTGAGCAAGCTCGCATTGGAGTGGGAAGATACGCTGACGTTTGTATTTAATGAAGATTGCACGCTAAAACGTTTAAAATTTGCCGATGTCGTACGTGAGAAAAATGCCGATATTTTAAAAGAAGATTATGCGCAACGCTTTGATGCTGATTTTGTATTAATGACGGGCATTTTATCTAAACTGACAGAAAACTTACTCGATGAATTCGGTGGTGAGAAAGTCAGACTAGGCTAGTT
>CAJMPC010000004.1:0-26923 GCA_905215245.1 uncultured bacterium
GTCAATCAACAAGTGCCCACACAGATTGTCTGATATATTGTTAAAGAGCAAAAAAGAACGACGCACCGGTTTTTCTTAAGAGTCACAACAGCGCGTCGTTGTGTGGGGCGTATTATAGGCATTTCAGATGCCTTTGCAAGATCTTTTTGTAAAAAAATGTAAATTTTTTCTTAGTTGAAGATCTTTTAATCAAATCGTCTAAAAAACACAATTTTTATGGTGTTTTATTCTACGAATTCAGGCTTTCTGCAAATGTCTTTACTTTTCCCCAATCGGTATATTCAATTTCTTTGGTCGTATCTGTTTCGCCATTTGTAATTTTCATAATCAATTGGATCATGACACGATCAATCCATTTATAGCGCGGATATAACAATGCCCCTGCAAACACGCCAACTTTTTCCGGCGTCCATTTTATACGTTGAAGGAACTTACGCACATAGACATTTCCCTCTGGCGTATCTTTTCCTTCTTTTCTCGCTGTCAAATTTACGCCAAAAAAGACCGCTCTTTTTGCATTCAGTAATTCATGATGGCGTTCCACAAAATGGTATAACTGTTTATTAAAATGACCATAGCGAATGGATGCCCCAATAATCACCCGATCAAAAAATAGAAGATCCGGTTCCTCCGTTAACGGTGAAACCACTACTTCTTCTTCAAGATACTGAGCCATAAATTCAGCAATCTTTTTTGTTTGCCCATCGTGGCTTGAATATAAAATTAATGTTTTCATTATTCCTTCCAAAATGCCGGTGTGAAAAGCGCCAATAGTGTGAATATTTCTAAACGGCCGCACACCATCGCAATAGTTAGTACCCATTTAGCACTATCTGGCATCGCTGTCATATTGCTGCTTACTGAACCTAATCCTGGTCCAAGGTTATTAATACTTGCCAATACTGCATTAAATGCATCAAAAGGTTCGACACCACAGGCAATCACACTTAACAAACAAATCGTGAATACCAATAGATATGCAGAGAAAAAGGCCCAAATACTTCCAATCACACGTTCATCAAGAACATTTTTACCCCATTTAATTGGATACACTAAATTTGGGTGAACAAATCGTTTTAGCTCTCTCGCACCTTGAAGATATAGCACTAAAATCCGCGCAACACGCAAACCGCCACCAACTGAGCCCGCACAACCACCAATAAAAGAAGCAATAATTAATAACATCGGTACAAAAGAAGGCCATTCAGCGAAATTCGATGTGGTGTAGCCAGTTGTGGTTGAAATTGATACGGCTTGGAATACGACTTGCTCAAAATCTTGCCATGAGGAATCAAAATATTGATGGCTTATCATCACCAATGAACAAACCAAGATAAGCAAAATTTGAATGCTCATAAAGAAGCGGAATTCTGGATCTTTTGTATAAATCTTCAAAATATTTTCTCGTCCTAAAGTCGAAAATGCTCTGAAGTGCAATGCAAAGTTACAAGCAGAAATCCACAAGAAAATGACCGTGATAAAATTAATCGCCGAGCTATTAAAATAGCCGATACTGGCATCATGCGTAGAAAAGCCGCCAATGGATACCGTCGAGAAACTATGTGTAAGTGCATCAAACGGTGTCATACCTGCTAGCCAATAAGCCAAAGTACACGACATGGTTAGAAAGAAATAAACAAACCACAACGCCTTTGCCGTTTCCGCTATCCGTGGCTGAATTTTCTGATCTTTCATTGGACCAGACATTTCAGCTCGGTATAACTGCATTCCGCCAATACCTAATAAAGGAATAATAGCAATCGCAAGTACGATGATCCCCATACCGCCTAACCATTGTAAAAATTGACGGTAAAACAGAATGGCTTTCGGTAAATTATCTAACCCCGTCATGACTGTGGCACCCGTGGTTGTTAACCCGGAAAACGCCTCAAATACGGCAGAAGCCACGGTTAAATGAGGTGCATCAAATAATAGTAATGGCAAGGTTGCTAGACCGCCCAGAACAAACCAAAATGCCACTACAATTAAGAAACCATCACGAGATCGCAATTCTTGTTTGTGGTGATGACAAGGCCACCAAAGCAACATGCCCACGGTTAAGCTCAATGCAAAAGCTTGCATAAACGCTTTACCGCCGCCATCGCCATAAATAAGCGCCACAAAGGCTGGAATCAGCATCGTGCCGGAAAAACACATGACCAAAATGCCGATAATCCGAATAATGGATAAAATATGCACAATATCTCGCTTAATTCATTTCTTCTAATTTCAACGTTCCTGCCGAACGCTCAATTAATGCTTGTTCAAAAGGTTTAATTTGATCTTCACTAATGCCTAACTGCAATGTAATCTGCACTTGAAAATCTTGCTGATAAATTTCAATTTGATGCTGTTCACATAAAATTTGGATCCAATTTAATTGTGCATAGTCACAATGAACTTGGAATAACTGACGCTCTACTTTTCGTTCAGTTTCTAATAATTTTAAAGCTTGCTGCACACCATTTCCATAAGCACGAACTAAACCGCCCGTGCCTAATAAAATGCCACCATAATAACGAACAACAACAGCACTGATTTCACCAACTTGGCTACCCTGTAAAGCGGATAGCATCGGTTTTCCTGCAGTGCCTGCTGGCTCACCATCATCGGAAAAACCTAATTGTTGAGAATCCGTTGGCTTGCCTGCCACTGCAGCCCAACAATGATGGCGGGCATTAGGGTTCTGCGATTTAATTTCTGCCCAAAAAGCTTTGGCTTGTTCAAGTCCTTCCGTATGTTGCAAATACGTGATAAATCGACTTTTCTTAATTTCTTCTTCAAAAACGACCGCACTTTTGGGGATAAGGTATTCAGCCATGAAATAATTGTTCAAATGAATTTGTTGCGTAGTTTATCATTGATAGCGGATTTATCGAAATTTCCCCATAATTATTGTATGATGTAGCTCAATTTCAATAAAACTGATGAATAACAATGACTGAAATTACTGTCGATAAAACCCTTGATACCGTTGGTTTGCGTTGTCCTGAACCTGTAATGCTCGTGAGAAAAAACATTCGCCACATGAATGAAGGTGAAGTTCTACTTATTTTGGCGGATGATCCTGCTACGACTCGCGATATTCCAAGCTTCTGCCAATTTATGGAACATACCCTTTTAGCGAGTGAAACCCAAGACACCCCTTTTAAATACTGGGTGAAAAAAGGCCAATAAAAATGCGGCCATTATTGACCGCACTTTGTTATTCTGCCGTATTACTTGAAACGGGATAATACTGTTTCTGAAGAAATTCAGGCTTCAATAACGCAGAGGCACTCCACCACTCAATCACTAGTTCCTGTGGCCCTTCTGCATAAGACGCAATTTCATACACGTTATACACAAAGTGAATCCCATCATGATCTAAATAGAAATTGTCGGGCACTTCAAAAGCGTCTTTTGATGTAAATGCTTCCTCATCTTTTACCTCGCCATATCGAGTGTAACGTTCCCAAAGTAGCTCTTTTAATTTAGCTTGTTGGTTTGGTTTAAAAACATCATCAAATGAGAGCAGTTTTTTCGTTTCTAAATCAATATTAAGATAATGATAACCACCAACGCCATGAGCGCCACCGCCATAGCTGTAATAATTTATTAAAAATACAGCAAGCTTACCTCTTTGGTGACTAAATGCTAAATCTAAAGTTTCATCAACACCAATTATCGGGAATTCCAACATCTCTTTTTTAGCCTCATCATATGCTTTCTGGTAATCCGCAATAAGCTGCTCGCGACTTCTTGGTTTGCCATCTGCATTTTTTGAAATTTGTTCTAAAAGCAGTTTATCTAGCCACTCAATATTCGTTTTTAGTGTAGAAATACTGTAATGAAGTTTACCTTCTACAGGCACATATTCATCTTCTTTGGCCGATTTAGGATATTTGATGGTTTCCTCTTTATCAAAAATCACATCATCTTGAGCAATAATTGCTGGAATAACCTTCTCCGCCTTTTCTTTTTCAGCTTTTAATTGCGTATTTTCTGCCGTTAGTTGTGCAATTGTCTGTGTTTGTTGCTCAATGGTTGCTTTCGTTTCTTTATCTTCGCAGCCTGTTACCGCAAAAAGTGCGGTTAAAATTAAGGCTGAAATCAGTGTCTTTTTCATGTATTACCTATAAATCAAATGTATCTTTATCACGTAAAATATGGTCATTGCCTTTGCGGCGTAAAAAGCCGGTACGGTCAAAATATTCCATTAATTGCACTGTCAGTTTTCGGCCAAAATTAAGCTTGTCACGTAACTCATTTACCGCAATCTTACCTTCTTCACCTGCTATTTGCTTAATTAAGCGAGCATAAGCATAAATGCTCTCAGTCAGGAAAAATCGATCTTTTACGATTGGCGTAAGATAGCCCAATTTACCCGCTTTATACATAAAATTACGCATCACACTTTCATCTTGCGCCAAGGCTGTTGCCATATCACGCACCCAAATGGCTTGACCATGCGCTTTCTCAAATTCAGCAAACACCGCTTGCCATAAGCTTTGCTCTTCGGCTGAAAATTGGATTTTGTGTGAAGGCAAATGCAACCAGCCACGAGTCTGCTGCAATTGGCCTTCATCAAGCATTTCTTCAATAAAATGATAAATCAGATTTTCTGGTTGGTTTAAAGTCGCAATACGGTATAAACGGGCTTTACTCAAACCAAGCTGATCATTATGTTGCTCATGATAGGTGGCAAGTGCGGTCAAAATTTGCTGCGTTTTTTCACGTTGATAATCACGATTAAAACACCAATTTTGGAAACGAATATCACCGTTTTCAGCCAACGCTTCTGCCAGTTGATTTTCAGTTAGCTGCTCACTCCACATTAGCGCTTGAGCTGAAACCGCCTCTTTTTGTAGGGTTAATCCGATGCGTTGTGTGGCGGTTTGAGCCTGATTAAGTTTAGCCAAGAACGCTAGACGAGCCTCTGTGCGCTTATAACGTTTTTGTGAGTGAATTTCGAGTACCTTGGCACCACCAATTAACGCTTTCGCATCACCACTACGTAAAATTAATTTATCCCCAAAAGCTAAAAATAATGGCTGTTCTAAAATGACCTCAGCCAAAGTGCGGTCATTTTTCATTGCATTTTTGCTTTCAAGTAAGGTGAGCTTACCCGTTGTACGGCTTGCCGCATGATAAATGTGTACAGGCTGACTGTCTTTCAAATTCACTTCAGGTGTAATTTCAATAGTAATACGATCGGTTGGTTCAAGCGGTTCTGAGGCTAACAACCAATCGCCACGCTGCATTGGAATACGATCTAAATCGACATTTAAATTGAGAGCTAAGCGTTGACCAGCCAAGCCTTTCTCACTCGGTGTATTTTGAGCATGGATATTTTTTACGCGAACCTTTTGTCCCGTAGAAAGGAAGAGTTCATCATCAATGGCCACCGTTCCCGCAAATGCTGTCCCTGTTACCACTGTCCCCGCCCCTTTCACGCTAAAAACACGGTCGATGGCGTAACGGAACGGTTTATCTATTTCAGCTAATTCAGGTAAATTGGCTAAATAATCGCGTAACGCATCAATACCTAAGCCTGTTTGTGCCGATGTAATAAAATAATGAGATTCAGCTAAGAATGGATAATCCGTCTGAATTTGTGTTTTTAGTGCCTCAATTTGCTCATCTGTTGCTCGGTCAGCCTTGGTAATCACCACCATGATTTCAGTAAATTGAAGCTGACGTAAAATCGCTAAGTGTTCTTTAGTTTGTGCGGCAATCCCTTCATCTGCAGCGACAATGAGCATTGCATAATGCACACCACCAAACCCTGCCAACATATTGGCGAGAAACTTTTCATGGCCAGGCACATCAATAAACCCGAGTACTTTCTCTTTTAAAGGCAAATAGGCATACCCCAAATCAATAGTCATGCCACGTTTTTTTTCTTCCGGCAAATGAGCAGTATTCGTACCTGTCAGTGCTTGCAAAAGGGCTGTTTTACCATGATCGACGTGCCCTGATGTTACTATGATCATAATTTTTCCACCGTATCTAATAATGCCTTAAAGTCAGCCACGCTACGTAAATCTAACCAAATTTTTCCTTTCTCAACACGACCGATTATCGGCTGTTCTAACGCTTTGAATATTGCTAAAAGTGCGGTCAATTTTGCCTCTGTTTTTTCGGCAATCGTCACTGCAAAAGAAGGGATTGTCGCCATTGGTTGGGAACCACTTCCAATTTGAGCAAAACTTTCTTCAATCTCTACATGATAATCTTTTAAACGATTTGCTAAACAGGCTTTAAGTTGTTCAGCTTTTTCTTTTAATACATCTATTGATTGGGTGAGCAAATGTAAAGTTGGCAATGTCTCAGTAAGTTTTTCAGGTTGGAGATAAAGGCGTAATGTTGCCTCAAGCCCGGCTAAAATCACTTTATCGCAGCGCAATACGCGCTTTAATGGGTGAGCTTGTAACTGAGCAATCCACTCTTTTTTACCGACGATAATGCCGGCTTGTGTTCCACCTAATAATTTATCACCCGAGAATGACACCAAGTTTACGCCTTGTGCGACTTTTTCTTGTACCGTCGGCTCATTCGGTAAATCATATTGGCTTAGATCAATCAATGCTCCACTACCAAGATCCGTAATCACTGGAATATCAAATTCTCGTCCAAGATCAACCAATTCTTGTTCTGAAACCGAAGCGGTAAACCCACTAATATGATAGTTACTGCAATGTACTTTCATTAAGAAAGCGGTATTTTCATTGATTGCTTGACGATAATCTTTCAAATGTGTGCGGTTTGTAGTTCCGACTTCAACAAGTTTACAGCCTGCTTGAGCCATAATGTCAGGGATGCGAAATGCACCACCGATTTCAATTAACTCACCACGAGAAATAATGACTTCTCTATCTTTAGCAAAGGTGGCCAACATCAAGAGTACAGCTGCAGCATTATTGTTAACGATACAAGCAGCTTCTGCACCTGTGAGTTGTGCAAGTAGTTCACTAATATAATTATCCCGATGACTACGTTTGCCTTCTTCCAAATCATATTCTAACGCAACATTACCTTTCATAGCATGAAGCGCTGCCTGTTGTGCACTTTCAGCCCACAATGCTCGCCCTAAATTCGTATGTAATACAGTTCCCGTTAGATTATGAACTGATTTGATTTGCACATGACTTTGTTGAGTCAATCGCTCTTGTAAATAATGCAATGTATTCACATGATCGGCAAAAAAGTGCGGTAAATGTTGATGCTGTTTGATAAACTCGCGCCCATCAGACAATAATTGACGTAATTCACGCACGACAGCTGAATGACCAAATTCAGTTAAAAGCATTTCACCTTCTGGTGTTTTTAAAAATTTATCTACCGAAGGAAGTTGTTGGAAAAGTGCGGTCATTTTTAATTCCTATTTCAAAATGGCGTTGAATTGCGAACTAATTTACGCTAAAGTAACCGCAATTTCAATAACGGAAGGTCGTCATCTCCGGTGAGGTGGCAGGACTTCAAATCCTGTTGGGGACGCCAGCGTTCCCGGGTGGGTTCAACTCCCATGACCTTCCGCCACTTTTTTCTTCCAACGAATATTTCTCTCTTCCTAACATTCACTTTTTTAATTTGAATTTTCATTATAATTTTGCGGAATTTTAGGTAAACAAAAAGGCGCATCTTTCGATACGCCTTCTTAATCTAACTTGTTACAGTTAATACATCAATTATTTGATGATTTTCGCAACAACGCCAGCACCTACTGTACGGCCACCTTCACGGATTGCGAAACGTAAACCTTGGTCCATCGCGATTGGGTGGATTAAGCTTACTGTCATTTTGATGTTATCACCAGGCATTACCATTTCCACGCCTTCTGGTAATTCGATTGTACCAGTTACGTCAGTTGTACGGAAATAGAACTGTGGACGGTAACCTTTGAAGAATGGAGTGTGACGACCACCTTCTTCTTTGGATAATACGTACACTTCTGATTCGAAATCAGTGTGTGGCGTGATTGAACCTGGTTTCGCTAATACTTGACCACGTTCGATTTCTTCACGTTTTGTACCACGTAATAATGCACCAATGTTCTCACCTGCACGACCTTCGTCAAGTAATTTACGGAACATTTCAACACCAGTTACTGTTGTTTTCGCTGTTGGTTTGATACCAACGATTTCAACTTCATCACCAGTACGGATGATACCACGCTCAACACGACCTGTTACTACTGTACCACGACCTGAAATTGAGAACACGTCTTCGATTGGAAGAAGGAACGGTTGGTCAATTGCACGCTCTGGCTCAGGAATGTAAGTATCTAAGTGGTTTGCTAACTCAAGGATTTTTTCTTCCCATTCTGCAACGCCGTTTAATGCTTGTAATGCAGAACCACGTACGATTGGAGTATCGTCACCTGGGAAGTCATATTGAGAAAGAAGTTCACGAACTTCCATTTCTACTAATTCTAATAACTCTTCGTCATCTACCATGTCGCATTTGTTTAAGAATACGATGATGTAAGGTACACCTACTTGGCGACCTAATAAGATGTGCTCACGAGTTTGTGGCATAGGACCATCTGTCGCTGCTACTACTAAAATAGCACCGTCCATTTGCGCCGCACCGGTAATCATGTTTTTAACATAGTCCGCGTGTCCTGGGCAGTCAACGTGTGCGTAGTGACGAGTTGGAGTATCGTATTCAACGTGTGATGTGTTGATGGTGATACCACGCGCTTTTTCTTCTGGCGCGTTATCGATTTGGTCGAATGCACGAGCTGCACCACCGTAGTGTTTTGCTAATACGGTTGTGATTGCTGCTGTTAAAGTTGTTTTACCGTGGTCAACGTGGCCGATTGTACCCACGTTTACGTGCGGTTTTGTACGTTCAAATTTTTCTTTAGACATTTGTTTAGTTTCCTAGAAAATGCTCTATAAGCCATTCGACTTATAGAGCGGATTGTTACAAAAAATTATTTTTTACGCGCTTCAATTACTGCAGCAGCAACACTTGTTGGAGCTTCAGCATATTTTAACGGTTCCATTGAGTATGATGCACGACCTTGAGTTTGTGAACGTAAGTCTGTTGCATAACCGAACATCTCAGAAAGTGGAACTTCTGCATCGATTTTAACAACGAATTCGTTCGCTTCTTGACCGTTAACCATAGCACGACGACGGCTTAAGTCACCGATTACATCACCCACATACTCAGGTGGAGTTTCTACTTCAACTTTCATGATTGGCTCAAGTAGAACTGGGTTTGCTTTAGCGAACGCTGCTTTAAATGCTAAAGAAGCCGCTAATTTAAACGCTAATTCTGATGAGTCAACATCATGGTATGAACCGAAGTGTAAACGTACACCAATATCTACTACCGGATAACCCGCTAATGGACCAGATTTAAGCTGTTCTTGGATACCTTTATCAACTGCAGGAATGTATTCACCAGGGATTACACCACCTTTGATTTCGTTTACAAATTCGTAACCAGGACCTTCTGGATCTAATGGATATAAGTCAATAACAACGTGACCATATTGACCACGACCACCAGATTGTTTTGCGTGTTTACCTTCCACATCGTTAACACGAGTGCGAATAGTTTCACGGTAAGATACTTGTGGTTTACCAATGTTAGCTTCCACTTTGAACTCACGTTTCATACGGTCAACGATGATATCTAAGTGTAACTCACCCATACCAGAAATAATGGTTTCACCAGATTCTTCATCAGTGTGAACACGGAATGAAGGGTCTTCTTGAGCAAGACGACCTAATGCAAGACCCATTTTTTCTTGGTCAGCTTTAGTTTTAGGTTCTACTGCTACAGAGATTACTGGCTCTGGGAATTCCATACGCTCAAGGATGATTGGTGCATCGATAGCACATAATGTATCACCCGTAGTTACATCTTTTAAGCCGATTGCTGCAGCGATATCGCCCGCACGAACTTCTTTGATTTCTTCACGTTTATTAGCGTGCATCTGTACGATACGACCAAAACGTTCACGTTTTTGACGTACAGAGTTTAATACTGTATCACCAGAGTTAATTACACCTGAGTACACACGGAAGAAGGTTAAGTTACCTACGAATGGGTCTGTTGCAATTTTGAATGCTAATGAAGAGAATGGCTCATCATCGCTTGCGTGACGTTCACCTTCAGTTTCATCTGGATTGATACCTTTGATTGCTGGAATATCAGTCGGTGCTGGTAAGTATTCAACAACCGCATCAAGCATTGCTTGAACACCTTTGTTTTTGAATGCAGAACCACAAGTTACCAAGATGATTTCGTTTGCTAATACGCGTTGACGAAGACCTGCTTTGATTTCTTCTTCGCTTAAGTCTTCACCACCAAGATATTTTTCCATTAATTCTTCAGTTGCTTCAGCTGCTGCATCAACAAGGTTTTGACGCCATTCTTCACAAGCTGCTTGCATATCTGCAGGAATATCTTCATAAGTGAAAGTCATACCTTGGTCTGCTTCGTTCCAGTTGATCGCTTTCATTTTGATCAAATCAACAACACCAGTGAAGTTTTCTTCTGCACCGATTGGAAGTTGAAGAGGAACAGCATTAGCACCTAAACGAGTTTTAAGTTGTTCAACAACACGTAAGAAGTTAGCACCAGTACGGTCCATTTTGTTTACGAACGCAATACGTGGAACTTGATATTTGTTAGCTTGACGCCATACAGTTTCAGACTGAGGTTGAACACCACCAACCGCACAGTAAACCATTACCGCACCATCAAGAACACGCATAGAACGTTCTACTTCAACAGTAAAGTCTACGTGTCCCGGAGTATCGATAACGTTGATACGGTGTTGTGGGAACTGTTGTGACATACCAGACCAGAATGCGGTAGTTGCCGCAGAGGTAATGGTAATACCACGCTCTTGTTCTTGTTCCATCCAGTCCATTGTTGCTGCACCATCGTGTACTTCACCAATTTTGTGACTTACACCGGTGTAGAATAAGATACGTTCAGTGGTAGTAGTTTTACCAGCATCAATATGCGCACTAATACCGATATTACGATATCTTTCAATAGGGGTTGTACGAGCCATTATTATAACCTTGTTAAGTTTAATATCTGTTTATATAAGGGTAAGGCTTCATCGAGGATGAAGCCCTTAAATTTTAAAAGCGTATTACCAACGGAAGTGAGCAAATGCTTTGTTAGCTTCAGCCATACGGTGAACGTCTTCACGTTTTTTCACAGCTGCACCTTTGTTATCTGATGCATCAGATAATTCATTTGCAAGACGTAAAGCCATTGATTTATCACCGCGTTTACGTGCAGCTTCAACGATCCAACGCATACCTAATGCGTTACGACGAACTGGACGTACTTCAACTGGCACTTGGTAAGTAGAACCACCAACACGACGAGATTTAACCTCAACGGTTGGGCGAACGTTTTCAAGTGCAATTTCAAATGCTTCTAAAGGTTCTTTACCTGTGCGTTCTGCAAGTTTGTCTAACGCACCGTAAACGATGGTTTCAGCAACGGATTTTTTACCGTCTACCATTAATACATTAATAAATTTTGCAAGTAACTCTGAACCGAACTTCGGATCTGGAAGAATCTTGCGTGGTTCAACACTACGACGACGTGGCATTGCGAATTTCTCCGTATATTTAATCTTCAGGATATCCAAAACTCTATAAAAATTAACCGCACTTTAAAGTGAGCTAATGTGATACTGGAGTTTCTGATTTAAATTTTTACTAATTTAGACGTTTGGCCTTACTTAACGGAGTTCCATTAAGCTTTAGGACGTTTAACGCCGTATTTAGAACGACCTTGTTTACGATCTTTAACGCCTGCACAGTCTAATGCGCCGCGTACAGTGTGGTAACGAACACCTGGTAAGTCTTTAACACGACCACCACGGATAAGCACAACACTGTGCTCTTGAAGGTTGTGACCTTCGCCGCCGATGTAAGAAGTTACTTCAAAGCCATTAGTTAAACGAATACGACATACTTTACGTAATGCTGAGTTCGGTTTTTTAGGTGTAGTTGTGTATACACGAGTGCACACACCACGTTTCTGCGGGCAAGCCTCTAATGCAGGAACGTTACTTTTTACAACCTTTTTCACACGCGGTTTGCGTACTAGCTGGTTGATAGTTGCCATTAAAAAAGCTCCAGTTTAAATGTTATTCATAATAGAATGTTTGTTACAAAATCTATCTCTCTATCCAATAGACAGAAGAAATAGACGCTGAATTTTAATGGTTTCGCCTAGCATTGTCAATATTTAAACAGAAATAGGATCGCAAAGGATCGCTTAGCAAAAAAATTCAGATAAAACAGACCGCACTTTGCCAAATCAATTGCCTGCCTGAAGCCAGGGTTTTATAATTCCAAACAGAATTATTTTGTTGGCAATCATTATGTTACGTTCATTTATTTTTCACTTACGTTATTTCTATCATAAAAAACTTCGACAAACGCATCGTATCTCTCATAAAACACTCGAGTTTGTATGTTTACTGATTGGTGCGACGTTTGTTGCCCTCTTTTCCTTTGGATTTGCCAAGCTAGCCGATATCGGACTTGAATTTAATGCCTATTGGTCTGCTAAATACCCTCTCGCCGTTTGGATCGTTTTACCGCTTGGTCTTGCTTTTCTCACCTGGTTTACCGCCAAATACACACCTTATGTTGGCGGCAGCGGTATTCCACAAGTGATTGCCTCCATTAATCTTCCTTATAATGGTTATAAAACAAAACTGGTTGAATTTCGCCAAACCATTTGGAAAATTCCGCTCACTTTCTTTGCTATGGTTATCGGTGCATCTGTTGGACGTGAAGGCCCTTCTGTTCAAGTGGGTGCGGCTGTCATGCTAGCTTGGGGAAATTTCTGTCGTAAATATAACTTTGCTTTCCGCGGTTTAAGTACGAATGAACTTATCGCAACGGGTGCTGCAGGCGGTCTTGCTGCTGCATTTAATGCGCCTTTAGCTGGCGTAATTTTTGCCATTGAAGAATTAGGTCGAGGCGTGATGTTACGCTGGGAACGCCGAGTATTGCTTGGTGTATTAGCAGCCGGTTTTATTTTAGTGGCGATTCAAGGCAATAGCCCTTACTTTCCTGCCTATAAAGGTGCAACAGCTATTCCCTATTTATATCTTTGGCTTGCTATTTGTGGCGTAGTTTGTGGCGTACTGGGCGGTATATTTGGGCGACTCCTTGCAAAAGGATTAGCAGGACTGTCTCCACTCAAATGGCGTGATTGGATCCGCAAACATCCCATTTACGTTGCCTTATTACTCGGTTTAGTACTTGCCGCGATGGGAACCTACAGCGAAGGGCAAACTTATGGAACGGGTTATAATGTGGTCGCAAGAGCATTAGAAGGACAACTCGTTTCACCTGAAGTGGGAATACTAAAACTCTTCGCAACGGTTACGACTTATTGGAATGGCATCGCGGGCGGAATTTTTACGCCATCTCTCACTACTGGTGCGGGAATCGGCACTATGTTATGGGAAATCAGTAACGGCATGGTCGATCAACGTTTCTTGGTCATTTTATGTATGGCAGCCTTTTTAGCTGGCGGCACACAATCCCCTGTGACAGCCAGCGTAGTAGTAATGGAAATGACGGGGGCTCAACCAGTGCTGATTTGGCTCTTGATTTCCAGTATCATTGCCTCCATAATTTCGCGCCAATTTAGTCCGAAACCTTTTTACCACTTTGCGGCTGGACGTTTCCGTCAACGAATGCAGGAACAACAAGCAGAAGATCTTCGCCGTAACGAGATTCAAGAGAAATAAAATATGTCAGAAAACCAACCGCACTTTTATCGTGGCCGCTTTTCCGTTGCGCCAATGTTAGATTGGACCACTCGCCATTGTCGCTATTTTCATCGCCAATTTAGTAAACATGCGTTGCTTTATACCGAAATGGTTACGGCTCCCGCCATTATTCATGCGAAATACGATCATTTAGATTTTGATTTGCAAGAAAACCCTGTTGCCCTACAGCTCGGGGGAAGCGATCCCGCACAGCTTAAACATTGTGCCAAATTAGCGGAAGAAAGAGGCTATCATGAAATTAATCTGAATGTGGGCTGCCCTTCTGATCGCGTGCAAAATGGTATGTTTGGTGCTTGCTTGATGGCAAAAGCGGATTTAGTAGCAGAATGTATTGCAGAAATGCAAAGTGTCGTGAATATTCCTGTCACCGTGAAAACGCGTATTGGCATTGATGATTTGGATAGCTATGAATTTCTCTGCGACTTTATCGAAAAAGTCCATTATGCAGGCTGCCAAGAATTTATTGTTCACGCAAGAAAAGCCTGGCTTTCAGGATTAAGCCCAAAAGAGAATCGCGAGATTCCCCCTTTGGATTATGATCGTGTTTATCAATTAAAGAAAGACTTCCCGCAGTTGACTATTGCAATTAATGGTGGCATTAAAACCATCGAAGAAATGAAACACCATTTGCAATTTGTAGATGGGGTGATGGTTGGGCGTGAAGCTTATCAAAATCCGTCATTGTTGGGCTATGTTGATCAAATGCTTTTTGATGCTAATGCGGATATCGTCACTCCAAGACAAGCGGTGGAAGCCATGTTCCCTTATATTGAAAAACAACTGAGCCAAGGTGTTTATTTAAATCATATCGTTCGACATATGCTTGGCGCGTTCCAAAACTGTAAAGGAGCGAGACAATGGCGACGCTATTTAAGTGAAAATGCCTTTAAACAAGGCGCAGGAATTGAAGTGGTTGAAACGGCATTAAGCTTTGTGGAAACCAATTAAGTCTAAAATGCAAAGTGCGGTCAGAATTTAAACGATTTTCTGACCGCACTTTTGTTTTCTGAGTATTTAATTAGCACTGATATTTTTGACGATATGCTACCAAATCTTCTATTGTTAGTACTACATAACCAAATTTTTTCGCAAATTTAATAATTTCTGGTGCACGCGCCATGGTGCCATCATCATTGGTGATTTCACAAATCACACCAGCCGGTTTAAAACCACTTAAGCGTGCTAAATCAACTGAGGCTTCAGTATGGCCACGACGTGCTAAAACACCACCTTCTGCCGCTCGTAATGGGAAAACATGTCCAGGACGGTGAAGATCTGTGGGTTTTGCCTGATCTGCAATCGCAGCTTTAATGGTTGTTACTCGATCTTGTGCTGATACACCTGTTGACACACCTTCTGCTGCTTCAATTGTCACGGTAAACGCGGTTTTATTCACGCTATTGTTATGCTCTACCATCGGTGGCAAATCAAGCTGTTTGCATTGTTCATCGGTGATACATAAACATACGATACCGCTGCCATAACGAATAAGTTTTGCCATTTGTTCTGGGGTAATGGTTTCTGCAGGGAAAATTAAATCGCCTTCATTTTCGCGATCTTCATCATCCAACACTAATACGCCATTACCTTGTTTGAATGCGTTCAATGCGTTAATTACCCGTTCTTCGCCGGTCGCACCAAATGCAGATAAAATTGACTGATTCATCGTAATTTCCTTTGTTGTTACGTTAAAATTAACCAGAATCAGGGCTGAGAAATGCAAATAAATAGAACGGAATTGGGAACCCAATCCGTTTTATTCTCTTTCATCCAGACTATACTGTCGGCTTTGGAATTTCACCAAATCTGCTAACCTTAAAAGTACAAAGCGAAACAATTTTGTAAAACGCAATCAAAATTGACCGCACTTTTAAGTGCTCGTGGGCTGTCACCACCGGTAGGGAATTTCACCCTGCCCTGAGAATGCAGGTCGTAGTATAACGCAAAATGTCACTGTAAAAAATCATTCAATGAAAAATGTTTTTATTTGCACAAAGATTGCATAAAATAGGGCTATACTGCCACTATGCAATGGCGATTTAGCGAAGGATACATTATGTCGAACAAACACGATAAAAAAGTGGGGGTGATTTTTGGGAAATTCTACCCAGTTCATACCGGCCATATTAATATGATTTATGAAGCATTCAGTAAAGTGGATGAGCTTCACGTGATTGTCTGTAGCGATACCGAACGCGATTTGAAACTGTTTTATGATAGTAAAATGAAACGCATGCCGACAGTACAAGATCGTCTTCGCTGGATGCAGCAAATCTTTAAATATCAAAAAAATCAAATTTTCATTCATCATTTAGTTGAGGATGGCATTCCAAGTTATCCGAATGGTTGGCAAGCTTGGAGTGAAGCGGTAAAAAATCTCTTTGAAGAAAAACAATTTACCCCGACGATGGTTTTTAGTAGTGAACCACAAGACAAAGCACCATACGAAAAATACTTGGGTCTCGAAGTTTCTTTAGTGGATCCTGACCGATCTTTCTTTAATGTATCCGCAACGAAAATTCGTACTACTCCTTTCCAATATTGGAAATTCATTCCGAAAGAAGTCCGTCCGTTCTTTGCGAAAACCATTGCCATTTTGGGTGGCGAAAGTAGCGGTAAAAGCGTGTTAGTCAGCAAACTAGCTGCCGTATTTAACACCACTTCCGCCTGGGAATATGGTCGTGAATATGTCTTCGAAAAATTAGGTGGCGATGAGCAAGCCATGCAATATTCTGACTATCCACAAATGGCATTAGGTCACCAACGCTATATTGATTATGCGGTGCGTCATGCCCATAAAGTAGCGATTATTGATACCGATTTTATTACCACGCAGGCTTTTTGTATTCAATACGAAGGCAAAGCGCATCCTTTCCTCGATTCCATGATCAAAGAATACCCATTTGATGTAACAATCTTATTGAAAAACAACACAAAATGGGTGGATGATGGCTTACGTAGTCTAGGCAGCCAAAAACAACGTCAACAATTCCAACAGTTATTGAAGAAATTGTTAGATAAATACAAAGTGCCTTACATTGAAATTGAATCGCCAAGTTATTTAGATCGTTATAACCAAGTGAAATCTGTTGTAGAAAAAGTGTTAAATGATGAAGAACTTGAAGGTTTACAACACACAAAACGCATATTGACCACCGAGAAATAAAATGCTTTTATTCGCAGGCGATCCACACGGAAGTTATGAACATCTTTATCCTTTCGTGCAAGAAAATGATAACGTTGCCCTGATTATTTTGGGCGACTTGCAACTTTCTTCGCCTGATGAATTAGATAAACTCGCACAACATTGTGATATTTGGTTTATTCACGGCAACCACGATAGCAAAACCGTTGCCGCATTTGATTCGATTTGGGACACACATTGGAAATCGCGTAATTTGCATAATCGTGTTGTTGAAATTCAAGGACAACGTATTGCCGGCTTAGGGGGCGTATTCCGTGGACAAATCTGGATGCCACCAAACAAGCCAATGTACTTTGACCCTATCCACTATTGCCAATATAGTCCACAAGAAAAAATTTGGCGTGGTGGTGTACCATTGCGCCATCGCACGTCTATTTTCCCTTCTGATATCGAAGCCATTGAAAACGAACAAGCCGATATTCTGATTTGCCATGAAGCGCCTAAACCGCATCCAATGGGATTCCGAGTGATTAATCAACTCGCAGAAAAATTAGGGGTAAGACACGTTTTCCATGGTCATCACCACGATAATGTCGAATACAAGACAAATTTCCCTTATAAAATCACGAATGTCGGTTTTAGAAGTGTTACTGATGCACAAGGAAATTATTTATTAAAAACTATTGATGACAGAGAAAAATAACTGAGCTAGTTGTTAATTGTTTTTAATAAAAAGAAAGTTTGAAGAGAGAAGATGGCGCACCCGAAAGGATTCGAACCTTTGACCGCTCGGTTCGTAGCCGAGTACTCTATCCAGCTGAGCTACGGGTGCAGAATAATAAAACTAAAAACAAATGGCGGTGAGAGAGGGATTCGAACCCTCGATGGAGTTTTTGACCCCATACTCCCTTAGCAGGGGAGCGCCTTCAGCCTACTCGGCCATCTCACCACATTCGGTGTGTGGGCGGTATAATACGTTTTTTTGAAAATATGTCAAATCATTTTTTGAAAAAGCGATGTTGGTTGCTTGATTTATCTACATTTTGCATAAATAAAGTGCGGTTGAAAAAACAAATATATTTCTCACCGCACTTTAATTTTTATCATCTCTAGCCTTTTAAAATTGCCCGCAGACGATCAAGCTGACTAGACGTTTGTTGTTGCTTCTGCTCTGCCGTTAATTTTGGCTTATCTTTTTCCCATTGCACATCATCTTGTGGCAACTCAGCCAAGAAACGACTAGGTTCTGGGCGAATTAACTCGCCAAACTGACGCCGTTCACGACAAAGAGAAAAAGTCAGTGTTTGTTGTGCTCGCGTAATGCCAACATAGGCTAGACGGCGTTCTTCTTCCACGTTATCTTCATCAATACTGGTTTGATGCGGCAAAATCCCCTCTTCCATACCGATTAAATACACATGAGGAAACTCTAAACCTTTAGAGGCATGCAATGTCATTAATTGCACTTGATCGCTCTCGTCATCGTCTTCGCCACGTTCCATCATGTCGCGCAAGGTTAAACGGGTAACCACTTGATTTAAATTCATTGGTTCATTCACTTCATCGCCTTTGAGCATATCCTCTACCCAGCTAAATAAGGTTGCCACGTTTTTACTTTGCATTTCGGCGGCTTTCGGGCTGGTGGCATATTCATACAAATATTCTTCGTAATGCAATGAAGAAAGTAAAGAACGCACAGCCGTTTCAGGATCGGAACGTAAACTTTGATCGTTTAACTCCACAATCCAACGACCAAATTTTTGCAAAGCATCATAGGCTTTCGGTGTAACACGTTGCATGAGTTCAAACTCAAAAATCGCCTCAAATAAGCTGATATGTTTTTCCTGTGCCAACTCGCCTAGTTTTTGCAATGTTGCGGTACCAATTTCCCTTCTCGGTGTATTCACAATACGCAAGAAAGCCGCATCATCGTCTTGATTTACCACTAAACGCAGGTAAGCCATCATGTCCTTAATTTCAGCACGAGAGAAAAAAGACGTGCCACCAGAAATTTTGTATGGAATACGGTTTTGCATCAGCACTTTTTCCAATAGACGAGATTGATGATTACCGCGATATAAAATCGCATAATCCTTAAATTTGGTTTTACGGCTAAAACGATGAGCAATTAATTCTGCCACAATCCGTTCGGCTTCATGCTCTTCATTTTTCGCTTCAATGACTTGCAGTTTTTCACCTTCGCCCAAGTTAGAAAACAGTTTTTTATCGAACACGTGCTCGTTGTTATCAATCAAAATGTTGGCACAATGCAAAATACGATGAGTGGAACGGTAATTTTGTTCTAATTTGATGACTTGCAAACGCGGAAAATCATCACGCAAGCGCACCATATTTTGCGGTCGAGCACCTCGCCAAGAATAAATGGATTGGTCGTCATCTCCTACCACCGTAAAGCAAGCTCTCTCACCAACGAGTAGTTTGATGAGTTCATATTGGCTAGTATTAGTATCTTGATATTCATCCACCAACAAATAACGGATTTTCTCCTGCCATTTTGACCGCACTTCTTCGTTCTGTTTGAAGAGCAAGGTCGGCAACATAATCAAATCATCAAAATCCAACGCATTATAAGCACGAATTTGCGCCGCATAACGCTCATAACATTTAGCAAAGGTTTGATATTTGGCATCTTTCGCTAAGGCATAAGCCTGTTTTGGCGAAACCAAATCATTCTTCCAATTGGAAATAACGGAAATTAATTCACGCAGTAAGTCTTTATCTTCCTGCAGCATATCTGCCGTCAGCTCTTTGAGTAAGGCAAGTTGATCGTGCTCATCAAACAAGGTCATATTGGATTTAAAGCCTAACGCTTTATATTCCCGTTTGATAATGTCGAAACCTAAGGTATGGAAAGTGGAAACAATCAATCCTTTGGATTTTTCTTTACCAATGGAATGGGCTACACGCTCTTTCATTTCACGAGCGGCTTTGTTGGTAAAAGTTACGGCGGCGATCTGTTTAGGTAAATAACCGCAATGTTCAATCAAATGAGCAATCTTATTGATGATCACGCGAGTTTTGCCTGAGCCTGCGCCAGCTAGCACCAAACAAGGTCCGCTGACATATTCGACAGCCTGTTGTTGTTGAGGATTGAGTTTCATATCTTAATGCAAATTAATTTGACCACGCATAAGGCAATAATGCGGTATCTAATAAAAATGACAGTGGCAAATCTAAAATAGGTAAGCCCCATTTTTGTGCCATCTCTAAATCATAAGCCGCACCCGCGTAAGGCGTGTATTTCTCCGATGGGTCAATTAATTTCACCACCGTACCACAACCCGTTAACACTAAAAATGCGGTTAAAATTAGAAGTGTTTTTTTCATTCACGACGTGCTTTTAAGGCTAAATAGACGGCTTCCGGCACCAGTTCTTTCACATCGCCATGATGCAAATAAATTTCTCGTACAATCGTGGAAGACACAAACGCCCATTTTTCTGTTGGGGGGAAGAACAAACTATCCACACCATCAGTTAATAAACGGTTTAACGCGGCCAGTTGTAATTCATATTCGAAGTCAGTCGTTGTACGCACGCCACGAATAATGGCGGTAATCTTTTTCGTTTTGATTTCATTCGCGAGTAAATCAGAGAAGCCAAATACTTCCACATTGGACAAATGAGCGACCGATTGACGCACGAGCTCAACGCGTTCTTCCAATGAGAACAATGGCTTTTTGCTCGGACTATTCGCCACCGCGACAAAAACTTTCGGAAAAATGACCGCACTTCGCGCAATAATATCTAAATGCCCGTTGGTAATCGGGTCAAACGTGCCAGGGTAAATTACGCTTGTCATTTATGGTTCTCCGAAATATTGGTTAAATAAGGATGAAGCAAATCTAAAAGTCGCTGTAATGCGCCACGATTTTCAATTAACACCTCATAGCCTGCATTGCCTAAACGCTGACGCGCTTCTTTTGAATTCAATAACTTATCAATAATCTCTGCCAATGCTTTTTCTGTTGAGTTGATTTGCAATACACCTTGTACTTCTAGCAACGAAGTAAAGACTTCAGGGAAATTGAAAGTATACTTTCCGCTCACAACGGGTAATTTAAAGGCTAGAGGCTCTAGAGGATTATGTCCCCCATGTTTGACCAAACTTCCACCGACAAACGCAATATCTGAAATACCATACATCAACATCAACTCGCCCATGGTATCACCCAGAATCACTTGGGTATTATCTGAAGGAATCTCACCCGTTGAACGGCGGATAAAGTTAAAGTGGGCTTTTTCAATTAAATCAGCCACAGGATTAAAACGCTCAGGATGACGAGGTACAAGCAATAACAGCAAGTTTGGATGTTTTTTCAGTAGCAAATGATGCGCTTGTAAAATAAGCTCTTCTTCCCCTTCATGGGTACTCGCCGCAATCCAAATCTGACGATCTTTCGCCCAGCTTTCATGAAGTGTTGCAATGTCTTTGAGTAATTCGTCACTGACCACAAGATCATATTTAATATTGCCGGTTAATTGAAGGCGTTCTTTTTCATAACCTAACTCTAAATAACGCTTTCCGCTAATACTATCTTGCGGTGCAATCAAGCTGATTTGAGAAAACATTCGTTGTAGATGTTGTTTAACTTTGCCATAACGTCTCGCTGAACGCGCAGAAAGACGAGCATTCGCCACAATGAAAGGAATATTTCGATGAGCCAAACAATCAATCAAATTTGGCCAAAGCTCCGTTTCAATCACGATGAATACTTTAGGTTGAATAAAATCAATAAAACGATTGATGACACAAGGTAAATCGTAAGGCAAATAACAATGCGTCACACTTTCCCCGAATGCGGCTTTTACGCGTTCAGAGCCTGTTGGTGTAACCGTTGTAAACGTGATTGGTAAATGTGGATATTCCTTCTGAATACGTTTTACTAGCGGTGTGGCTGCAATCACTTCACCGACTGATGCAGCATGAATGACGATCCCATCTTGCACGGGCTTAGCAAGAGTCGCATAAATACCATATCGCTCGCCTAAACGCTTACGATAATTCGGCGCCTTGAGACTTCGTAGCAACATGAAGAACAAGACAAAAGGCTGAATCAGATACATCAGGCAGGTATAAAAAAAACGCCACATAAAATAAATTCGGTTATACTTACAAAAATTTCGGCTAGTATAGCAAAAAAAGGATCAAAATATGCCAACAATTAGCGTTGCCATGATTGTCAAAAATGAAGCGGCAGATCTCGCTCAATGTCTCGATACGGTAAAAGATTGGGTAGATGAAATCATTATCGTCGATTCAGGCAGTACTGATAATACCCAAGAAATCGCAGAACAATATGGTGCAAAATTTTATTCGCATCCTGATTGGCCAGGCTTTGGCAAACAACGCCAACGTGCACAACAATATGTCACCTGTGATTATGTTTTATGGTTAGATGCCGATGAACGCGTCACTCCGAAACTTCGTGAATCCATTCAACAAGCAGTTCAACAAGATACGCCAAATACGGTTTATGATATTCCTCGTGTGAGTGAAGTGTTTGGGCGTGAGATTCGTCATTCTGGTTGGTATCCGGATTATGTGGTGCGTTTATATCGCACAAATTATGCGGGATATAACGATTCTCTGGTACATGAAAAAGTAGTTTATCCTGAAAACACGAAAGTACAGAAATTAACTGGCGATCTAGAGCATTTCACCTATAAAAGCATCCATCACTATTTGGTGAAATCTGCAGGCTACGCCAAAGCTTGGGCAGACCAACGCCAAACCAAAGGGAAAAAAGCGACGTTATGGCAAGGTATTAGCCATGCGATTGGTTGCTTTGTCAAAATGTACATTTTAAAAGCCGGTTTCTTAGATGGGAAACAAGGTTTTCTGCTTGCAGTACTTTCTGCCCACTCCACCTTTGTGAAATATGCTGATTTGTGGGAACGCAATCAACATTAATCAAAAACAAAAAGTGCGGTTAATTTTAATCGCACTTTTTTTATCTCTTTTAGGACAAGAAAATTAGTTTTTCGCTGCTGCCGCTGCTTTCACGATTACTGCAAACGCAGGCGCTTTAAGTGAAGCTCCGCCCACTAACGCACCATCGATATCTGGTTGAGTGAATAATTCTGCTGCGTTAGCATCATTTACTGAACCACCGTATTGAATGATCACTTGATCTGCTACAGCTTGTGATTTTGCTGCGATGTGGCCACGGATAAATGCGTGAACAGCTTGAGCTTGTGCTGGAGTTGCTGATTTCCCCGTGCCGATTGCCCAAATTGGTTCGTAAGCAATCACGGCACCATTAAATGCTTCTACACCTAATGCGTTGATCACTGCATCAATTTGACGCGCACATACTTCTTCCGTTTTGCCAGCTTCGTTTTCAGCTTCAGTTTCACCGATACATAATACTGGCACTAAACCTGCTTCTTTTAATGCACCAAATTTTTTCGCTACGAATTCGTCGCTTTCTTTATGGTAAGTACGACGCTCAGAGTGACCGATAATGATGTATTTTGCACCAAAATCTTTTAACATTTCGCTAGAAATATCACCGGTAAATGCACCTTTTACATTGATATCTACGTTTTGTGCACCTAATTGAATCACACTTTTACCGCCACAGCTGCAACCACAACCAGAAAGTGCCGCTTCAGCCGTACCTAAATACATAACGGGTGGGGCAATTGCCACATCACAACCTGTTACACCTTGTAATTCAGCTTTTAATCCTTCGATTAATTCTTTGGTAAAGGCTTTGGAACCGTTTAATTTCCAGTTACCCATCACTAAAGGACGACGTGCCATTTTTGTTTCTCCATATTGAATAAATAAAAAGTATGTTTACTATACCAAACTTTGAACAGATTTCTTTGTGCAAAATCACATTTTGAAAATTTTTTTGGGGAAATGATGATTATTTTGTGCTAAAAAGCTACAATCTACTGTACGGAACCGATAAAAAATAACCAATTTTATAAATAAACGGAAAATAGGTCTGGTAACAATGAAAATTTTCAAAGCCGAACAATGGAATATAGAAGTGCTTGCTCCACTCTTTGAAGCCTATCGACTTGCCAACGGAATGAGTGAAAATCCTGACCGCACTTTAACCTTTCTAACAAATCGTATGCGTTTTAATGAAAGCATGTTTTTTATTGCTGTAAACGAAAATGCACAAGCGATTGGCTTTGTTCAACTTTATCCTCGCTTATCTTCTTTACAACTACAACGCTATTGGCAATTAACTGATATTTTTGTCAAAGAAGATAAACATCAAGCCGAGATTTATGCAGCGCTTATTTCTAAAGCAAAAGAGTTTGTCCGTTATACACAATCTAACCGTTTAGTAGCGGAATTAAGCCAAGCTCAACAGAGTATTTTAGAACGCGAAGGATTTAAGCTAAACACGAAAAAAAGTTTGTTTGAATTAACTCTCTAATGCATACGCTCCTCAATCAATATTGGGATTACTTGCGAATTGAACGCCAAGTAAGCCCACATACCCTCACTAATTATCAACATCAACTGGATGCCATTTTAGCGATTCTCGCTGAAAAAGGTATTCAGCACTGGCAGCAAGTAAATCCAAGCGTGGTTCGCCTTATTTTGGCGGAAAGCCGTAAGCAAGGTTTAAAAGAAAAGAGCTTGGCATTACGTTTGTCGGCTCTTCGTCAGTTCTTCAGCTACCTTGTGCAACAAGGGCAAATGAAAGTGAATCCGGCAACGGGTATTTCAGCGCCGAAACAAGGCAAGCATTTACCGAAAAATATTGATGCTGAACAGGTCCAAAAATTGCTTTCAAATGACAGCAAAGATCCGATTGATTTGCGTGATCGCGCCATGATGGAATTGATGTATAGCTCGGGGCTTCGCTTATCTGAATTGCAAGGCTTAAACCTCAATAGCATTAACACTCGAGTACGAGAAGTCAGAGTGATTGGTAAAGGGAACAAAGAACGTATTGTGCCTTTTGGACGTTATGCTTCTCATGCAATTCAGCAATGGTTGAAAGTACGCCCTTTATTTAATCCAAAGGATGACGCCCTTTTTGTGAGCCAACAGGGAAATCGCCTTACTCATCGCTCTATTCAAAAACGAATGGAAACCTGGGGCATTCGACAAGGATTAAACAGCCATCTCAATCCGCATAAACTGCGTCACTCTTTTGCCACTCACATGTTGGAAGCGAGTTCAGATTTGCGGGCTGTTCAAGAGCTTTTAGGACACAGCAATTTGTCCACCACGCAAATTTATACGCATTTAAATTTCCAACATCTTGCTGAAGTGTATGATCAAGCCCATCCTCGAGCAAAACGAAAAAAATAAACAAAGTGCGGTCAAAAATCGTCGTCTTTTTAACCGTACTTCTAAACAAAAAGGCTACCTTTTGGTAGCCTTTATTCATTCAACTATAAGCTAAATGCTTGAATATAAGGAAGTTTACCTTTCTTCAGCATGTCTTCAATACCGCTTTGGTGATCATTTTCACCTAAACCACGTAATTCGAAGGTGACACCAACGCTGTTGTCATAAACCACTTGGTCATTACGTTGGTTTTGGCGACTCGTCACATAACGTCTCGCCCCTACGCCAACAGACCAACAGCACGAGTTATATTGCACACCCACATATTGCTCAACTGGCTTTTTCAACGCAATATCTTGATAATATTTTCCCACAAGCGCCCAATTATCTGAGACTTCCCATGCAGCCACAACGCCAATCTGTTTAATGTCTTGTTGGTAACGGTTAGCAGAAGCACCCAAGTTTTGGTTGATGTACTCTTTGCTCGCATAACGATAATTTAACTGAATCAGATTATTCTTCATCGGGTTAAATTCCAAACTACTATTTGCTAAGGAGGCTTTATCTAGCAATGTATCGTATTGGTAGCTACCGCGCCAATTCCATTTATCGCTAATTTTCCAGTTAGACTCCAAGGCCCAAGAAGAAGAGGATTTTGGCGTACGATTATTTGGATTATCGTCAATTTTTGATGCCGTTAAATAATAAATTTGTCCTGCAGAGAAGTTAAAACGTTCATCAGAATTCTTATCATAAAAACGAGTTGCTCCACCAAGCGTTATTTGATTAGCTGATGAAATACGATCTAAACCACTATAACGACGATCACGGAATAATGAATAATAATCTTGTTGGACTAACGCGGAATCATAACCAAAGCCAAGATAATCATTCACTCGTTTTGAACCAATATTACTTTGGTCTTTGTATGGTCGATACAAATATTGAACATGAGGCTCAAGCGTTTGTGTATAACCATCAAATAAAGTTTTATTACTTGCTAAAACCGTTTGTAAATCTACTTTTAATTGTGGCAATACACGATTTACTGATTTTTGTACGTCTTCTGCTGCAGAAGATGAACCTTTTTTCTGGTTATAATGGGTCGCGTAAAGTTTAGTCTCAATATTCAAGCTACCATATTTATTTGACATTGCTGTAGACAAGCTTGGTTCAACATGAAAACGCCATGCTTTTGGCATCAAAGCACTATCATTATCAAAGCGTACTGCTTGCGAAAATAATTTAAAATCTACCCAACCGTTCGCCAAATCATTTTTGTAATAATTGAAGTCAATTTGTGGCATCGCACGATAAGGCCCGATATCGACTTCATCAAAAATCTGGAACTGACGTGCGGAAATGGCGATATTATAGTTAGGTTGATAATATGCAATACGAGCATACTGGTTCGCATAACCATCAGTACTGTTACCATAATCTGAATCAAAATCAGTAAAATAACGTTTATCACTTACCTTAGTATAATCAACATTTAAACGCCAATTTTCAAGAAAAGAGGAATTATGGTTCCAATAGAATAAATGACGCTTACGGTTATCACTGATGTATTCATCGTAGCGATCACGCCCCAAATATTCGCCTGCAAGTTTACCTTCACCAACGGGTGTTAAATAACGGAACTCACTATTTAATTGCCAGCCACGGCGTGACATATATTTTGGTGCAATCGTCGCATCATAA